>JAGMDK010000314.1 GCA_023128695.1 Phycisphaerae bacterium | reverse complement strand
GGGCGGAAGTTGTTAGCCGGGGGCGTCAGCCCCCGGGAGCGGTGGTAGCGGGACGCGAGCCCCAGCGGGGCGAAAGAAAACGCCGGTTGTCCGGACCGTTTCTGTCGCCCCGCTGGGGCTGGTGCTCCTGGGCCTTCTGGTCCGGGGGCTGACGCCCCCGGCTAACGACTGTCGCCCCGTTGGGGCTGATGCACCTCGCCCTTCTCGTCGGTTGCTGGTGCGTGAATCCTTTCTCGCACCCCTCTCGTCATGACTCGTCGGTTCGGGCTTCTGTGGAATTGACGAGCGGTGCGCCGGAAATGTCATGCACCCATAGAGGAGTGGGTGGCCCATCGCTTTAGGGCCTGTCGATTTAGTTTGACAAAACCTCACGAAAGGGTGTCTTGCACCATCCGTACCTGGGGTATTGATGGGGTAACATAGCCACAAAAGCACTTTTTCAGGAGCGTTTTCCATTAAATCGACAGGCCCTTTAGCGTTGGGGGACACGAATGGGCTGGTCCGCGATATGATAAGTCCTCCATGAAGATTCTCTTGGCAACCATGCAGTTCGGCCGCGGCTACGGGCAGGGCACCGAGCGATACATCATCATGCTCGCCGAGGGGTTGCGGCAGAGGGGCCATGAAGTGGCCGTGCTGGGCGGCGATCCGGAACAGCGCGGGCTGCGGCTCCCTTTGGGCGAGGAGTTCGAGCAGCATCCGCGCGTCCTCTTCTACCCCACCCGCGGCTGGACGAGCGTCCGGGGCCGGCCGGCGTCGGAGTTGGCGCCGCTCGTGGAGCAGGAACGACCCGATATCGTGCATCTCGTCAACCCCGGCCACATCGGCATCGGCTTGATGGAAGCCGCCCGCCACGCCGGCATCCCGGTCGTCGTGACGGTCGTGGATTATTGGTGGCTGTGCCCGAGGCATATTCTGCTGCACCCCGAGCGCGGCATCTGCGACGCGAACGTGTCGTGGCTGGATTGCGTGCACTGCCTCGGGGCGGTGGATGCACGGAAGTGGGTACGCTCGCTCGCGAAACTGCCGGCGGCACGGTCAATCGTCTTGCCGATCCTGTACCTTGTCAGTGCCTTGTCGCGCGGCTCAACGCTGGGTGAGTGCCTGAGCTGGACGCGGAGACGGCGGATTTTGCTGGATGCGCTGAACGCCGCCGGCGCGATCATTTTTCTGTCGGACGGCGCCCGTGCTCGGATCGCACCGCGGCTGAATCATGCCCGCACGCATTCGATCGTGGTCGGCATGGAGGAGCGCTGGTTCAAAGTGCAACCCCAAGATCCGGGGGACGGTTCGCCCCGCGATCCCGCGCGACTCACGCTCGGCTTCGTGGGCGCCCTGGCCGCTCACAAAGGCACGCACCTGCTGCTCGCGGCCGTTCGCCGACTCGGCTGGACCGCCACGCGGGTGCGGATCGCCGGCGGCGGGACGGACACGGCCTATCTTGACAACTTGCACGAGTTGGCCCGGGGCCTGAACGTCGAGTTCGTCGGCCGCGTTCCCACCAGCGACATGCCGGCGTTCCTCAGCGGGCTCGATTTGATGGTCGTCCCGAGTACCTGGCCGGAGAATCTGCCCCAGACCGTGCTCGAAGCCCAGGCCGTGGGCACCCCGGTGCTCGCGAGCCGCGTCGATGGCGTAGCAGAGGTCATCTCGGACCCGACGATGTTGTTCGACGTCAATTCGGCGGCCGGCCTGGCGCGCTGCCTGGCCGGCTGGGCGAACAACCCGCGCACGCCGCCGCCGGCGAAGGCGGTCCGCCGCGCGGACGTGATGGTCGCGGAGACGCTGGACGTTTATGCCGCCGTTCGTAGCGAGAATCGTGGAGTGCCGGATGCGTGTACAACTGACAAAAACGTTCGACTTTGATGCGGCCCACCACCTGCCCACGTTCCCAGAGGGTCACAAGTGCCGCGGGCCGCACGGCCACGGGTTCCGGGTTGCAGTCCGCGTGGAGGGCGAGGTGGACGAAGCGAAGGGATACCTGCTCGATTTCGGCGAAATCACGGCCGCCTGTGAGCCGATCCGGAAAAAGCTCGACCACGCTTATCTGAATGAGATCGCAGGGCTAGAGAACCCCACCGCCGAGAACCTGGCACGCTGGATCTGGCAGCGGCTCAAACCACAACTCCCCCTGCTTTCGGCGGTGATTGTCTACGAAAGCGCCACCAGCGCCTGCGAATACCGCGGGGAGTAGACCGCATTGCCGGTGTGATCGGGTGGGCGTCAGGAAAGTGGGTAAACCGGTGGGGCGGTCCTCCGCGGCCGCCAGCGGACCGTTCTGGCGGGCACGGAGGCCCGCTCCACCCACTTTCCTGACGCCCACCCGGTGTGATCATAACGAGCACTCGGCCTGCTTCTCAGAACTGCCCCACGCGATTTAGCACCAGCACCTTCCTTTCCGTCATCTCCTCGATTGCGTACCGCACGCCTTCGCGACCCTGGCCGCTGTTCTTGACGCCGCCGTAGGGCATGTTGTCGACCCGCAGGCTGGGCATGTCGTTGATGACCACGCCGCCGACGTCCAGTTCCTCGTAGGCGTAGAAAGCCCGGTCGATGTTCTGAGTGAAGACGCCGCACTGGAGGCCGTAGACGCTGTCGTTCGCCACCCGCACCGCCTCCTCGAACGAATCGAACGGCTGCAACGTCGCGACCGGTCCGAAGACCTCGATACAACTCACCTTCTGCCGCGGATCGACGCCCTCGAGATAGGTGGCCTCAAAGAACGCTCCCTGGCGGTGGCCGCCACACAACAGCTCGGCTCCGGCCGTCACGGCCTCCTGCACCCATTGCTCGACACGTTCGGCATCGGCTTCGGTGATGAGCGGGCCGAGAAAAGTCTCCTCGTCGAGCGGGTTGCCGAGCTTGAGTTTGGCGGCCCGTTCGACCAACTTCGTCTTCAACTCGTCGTAGATCGCGCGGTGGGCCACGACGCGCTGCACGCTGATGCAGCTCTGTCCCGATTGATAGAACGCGCCGATCGTGATGCGGTCCGCCGCGTAGTCCAGGTCAACCCCCTCATCCACGATGCAAGCCGCATTTCCGCCCAGTTCGAGCGTGACGCGTTTCTTGCCGGCGCGAGCTTTGAGTGCCCAGCCCACCTCCGGCGAGCCGGTGAAGCTCAGCAGCTTGAGCCGCTCGTCGGTCACCAGTGGGTCCACTTCCGCGCTGGAGCACGGCAGGATCGAGAAGGCCCCTTCCGGCAGATCGGTCTCCGCCAGTATCTCACCCAGGATCAGTGCCCCCACCGGCGTTGCCGAGGCCGGCTTGAGCACCCACGGACAGCCCGCCGCGATGGCCGGGGCGACCTTGTGGGCCACGAGGTTCATCGGGAAATTGAACGGCGTAATGAATCCGCACGGGCCGAGCGGGAAACGCCGCACGAGGGCCTGGTATCCGGCCGCCCGAGCACTGATGTCGAGCGGCTGCCACTCGCCGTAGATGCGGACGGCCTCCTCGGCGGCGATGCGGAAGGTGTCGACCAGGCGGGTGACCTCGCCGCGCGCGTCGCGGATCGGCTTGCCAGCCTCGACAGCGAGGGCCTGGGACATTTCCTCGTGGCGTTGCGCGACGTGCTCAACGACGTGCTGGAGAACGGCTTGCCGCTGGTAGCCGGCCATTTTGCGCGTGGCCGCGAAGGCTTCAGCGGCGGCGGCGACGGCCTGCTCGACGACGGTTCGGTCAGCCCGCGCGACCCGCGTGGCCGGCTCGTTGGTGTACTTGTTCGTGACCACCAGCTCGGCGTTGTCCGACACCGACCGGCTAGCCAAGTAGTAGGGGTAGGTTTCTCGCAACATCAACGCTCTCCTGAAGAACGTGCTCACGTTCCCACGTTCCCACGTTCCCTTACTCCTTCTTCTCGCCTTTCTCCTTTGCTTCCTTCTTCTTAGCCTTCCTCTTGGCTTCCTTCACTAACTCGTTGACGTCATTGGGCAGCAGGAAGCGGAGCTTGGGGATCTTGGCGTCGTATTCGATGCTTTCCCACGTAGTGGTAATGGTCCGGTTGATGGAGGGGAGTGTCGTCGTCGTCTTGGAAGCGACCAGCACGCCGCTGACCCGCATGTAATCCACGATTCGGCTCTCGACGGCCAGCTCATTGCCCTCGTCGTCCTTGCGGGTCGTCTCGATCTTCAGCGGCACGCCCTTCTTCGCATCCAGGTAGGTCGTGACGGGGGGGCCGACGTCGGGGGTCATCACGATCTTGTAGCACGAGCGGCCGTCGACGTCCTCCTTGCCGGCGTATTCCACGACGGGGAAATATTCCCGCCAGTACAGGAACGAGTTGAACCGGTAGCGGCGGGCGTCGACCGCCGCTTCTTCACCTTCGGAAATACTCGCGCCATACATGGGGTGGTAACGCCAGTGTATTTTGCCGTTGCTGCCGCTCTGGATCTTCGCGCCCTCGAAGTCGATGACGGTGTAGGTCTTGCTCGGCTTCGCCTCGTAGCGCTCGATCGTACCCTCCACTCTCTGCTCCCCCACGACGAGTTCGATGGTACCTTTGAAGACACAATTCTCGAACTTTTCAAAAGCCGCCCGGCCCCCTCGGGCCTCGATCGACTTTTCGAGCATCTTCTCCGCCTTCGACTGCTTCTTATCTTGCGCCTGGGCCTGCTCGACGGCGTTCGTCAAACCGACCACGGCCACGAGTACGGCCACGTACCGGTGCCAGGAGCCACTGCCATTCGCGCGTAACAATCCGATCATCTTTCGTCTCCCATGCTTGAAGTACCGACTCCGTCCCGAGCCGCCGACTTGCCGGGCCCGTCGGCGATCGAGGCGTTACCCATATCGCCAGGGTGTGACTGTACTGCCGGGTTCCGTACGGAACAAGGACGCGGGAAAAAGGGGAACCGCGGAGCTGATGCTGCGTCTAAACAATTGCCTTATGACCCGCGGTGCCGGCCTCCTGACGGTCGCTGGAGGCCGCTGCCGATGTTGTTACCATGCGATAATGTATTTAGGAGACCCGCCATGCCACGCGTACGCCGATTGTCGATTTTTGTCGGAACGACCCTTTTCCTGCTCGGCTCTGCCGCTCCGGCGGTGCTGGCCCAGGGGCGGATCATTATTGAACCCCCCCGCCCGCCGCGGCCACGGCCCGGACCCGGGCAGACCGCCCTGATCCTCAAATCGCTGAATGTCTACGCCGAGATTACCGACGGCGTCGCCGTCACGACCATCGAGCAGAGTTTCCGGAACCCCTGCCGCCGCCAGGTCGAGGGGGTCTACATCTTTCCGCTGCCGGATAACGTCGCGGTCGGCGATTTCAGCATGACCGTCGGCGGCAAGACCCTCCATGGCGAGGTGCTCGACGCCGACACGGCCCGCAAGACGTACGAAGACATCGTCCGCCGCATGCGCGATCCCGGGCTGCTCGAATATCTCGGCTCGCGGCTGTTCAAGGCGCGGATTTTCCCGATACCGCCCGGCGGCAAGGTAGAGGTGAAGCTGCAATATTCGCAGACTCTTTCCGAACAAGGCGGTCTAGGCCTGTTCCGGCACCCCCTGCGAAACGAGTCGCTCAGCGCCCAGACTGTCGACCAGGTGACGGTGAGCGCGAAGCTCAAGAGCACGCTGCCGCTCACGACCGTCTTCAGTCCCTCGCACGAATGCGACGTATCCCGCCGTAGCGACTACGAGGCCACGGTCAGCTACGAGGCCGTTCACACGCAGCCGGACCGCGATTTCCTGCTGTATTATCAGCGGGAGGATTCCGAATTCGGGCTGGCGGTGTTGACCCAGCGCGGGGCGGGCGAGCCGGGCACGTTTCTGCTGCGTATCTCGCCGCGGATCGAGCTCGACGCCGATCAGATTCTGCCCAAGGACATCGCCTTCGTGATCGACACCTCGGGCAGCATGGCCGGCGATAAGATGGAGCAGGCCAAGCGGGCCCTGAAGTTCTGCATCAACAGCCTGGCCCCCCGCGACCGTTTTAACATCTACGCCTTCAGCACCGAGATACATCCGTTCCGTGACCAGCTCGTGCCGGCCGACGAGGATGTCAAGCAAGCCGCGCTCGAATACACCAGCGACATGAAGGCCCTCGGCGGAACGAATATCAACTCCGCTCTGCTCGCCGCCCTCGAAGACGACCCGGGCGACGACGAACGGCTCTACCTGGTCGTCTTCATGACCGACGGCCAGCCCACCGTGGGCGTCACCGACCCGGAGCGGATTCTCAAGAACGTCAAGGATAGCAACACGAGCCAGGTCCGCTTCCACGTCCTCGGCGTCGGCTCGCAGGTCAACACGCATCTGCTCGATAAGCTCGCCGAGGCCACCCGCGGCGCCCGCGACTACTGCACCGAAAAAGAGGACCTCGAGCTCAAGCTCAGCGCCTTCGTCATGCGGCTGGCACACCCGGTGCTGACCGACCTGCGGCTGTACATCGACGGCGTCAAGGCCTTCGACGTGTATCCGCGGGAACTGCCCGATCTGTTCCGCGGCAACGACCTGGTCGTCATGGGTCGCTACGACGGCTACGGTCCCGCCTCGGTCCGGCTCGAAGGGCTGGTCCTTGGAGACGACAAAACCGTCGGATACGAAGGTGATTTTCCCAAGCTCGACACGAGTAATGACTTCCTGCCGCGCCTGTGGGCCAATCGTAAGGTCGCATATCTGCTTGACCAAATCCGCCTGCACGGCTCTGAGAAGGAACTCGTCGACGAGGTCGTCCGGCTCGCCAAACGCTACGGCATCGTCACGCCGTACACCTCGGCGCTGATACTTGAAGAAGACACGAAATTGCCGGGCGTCTGGCGTCATCCACGCCTTGCTCCTCCACCCCCCTGTACGCCGCGCCGTCGCTTTGAGGGGAGTGGTGGTCGAGGGAGTACCGGTGCCGGTGCTTCGGACACGAGCCCCGTCGGCGGCGCGGCGGTGCGACAGTCGCTCGAATTTGAACGTGAAAAGAAAGCCGACGCGCTCGGCGACAAAGACGATGTTCGCAACGCCGAAGGCGAGCGGGTGCTGCGGCACGTCGGCGACAAGGCGTTCGTCCTGGCCGACGGCCGCTGGACCGACACGAGTTGGGACGAGAAGCTGGAGCCGAAGAAGATCACGGCCTTCAGCGATGAGTATTTCGAGCTGCTGGCAAAGCAACCGGGATTAAAGAGGTATTTCGCGCTGGGCCCACGCGTGCTGGTCGTCTTCGAGCAGCAGGTGTATGAGACAGTGCCGCCGAGCGAGGACGGCGAGTAGGGGGGTGCGAGAAATGCAAGCGGCGCGTTATCAGTCCGCCGCAAAAGTCATGTAGCGTCCGGGCTCCGTCCCGGACGTCGTTGTAGAAGAGCTTTTCCGGTATCTCACGGCCGGTACGGAGCCCGGCCGCTACATTATCCAGGCGGTGCCGACTTTTGCGGCGGACTGTTAGATTAATTCTTTACTCTTCGTGCCCTTCGTATTCTTCGTGGTAAAGAAAGAACGGAACAATCAGTGAAAGCGAATAAGACAGATATCAACCACGAAGGACACGAAGAGCACG
>JAGMDK010000313.1 GCA_023128695.1 Phycisphaerae bacterium | reverse complement strand
GGGGCAGGATGCCGGTGCCACACAGAGGCAGGATGCCGGTGCCACACAGGGGCAGGATGCCGGTACCACACAAGAAGTACGCGTGACGCTGGAGGTAGCCGCCGAGTCGTTGCAGTGCAAAGCAGTCCCGTACGACGCTAGCGGCGACGCGCACTACGACGTGGCGTCGGCGCTGATCAAGAGCATGCGTGGCAGCGATCCGGACGCCACGCTCTACTGGCTCGCCCGGATGCTCGAAGGCGGCGAAGACCCGCGTTTTATCGCCCGCCGCATCGCGATCTGCGCCTCCGAGGACGTCGGCAACGCGGACCCGCAAGCGGCGGTGCTGGCGGCGGCGGCGGTGCAGATCACCGTGACGGTCGGACTGCCGGAGTGTCAATTCGCGCTGGCCCAGGCGGCGGTGTATATCGCCTGTGCCCCGAAATCGAACGCCGTTACGAAGGCGATTATCGCCGCCCGCCGGGACGTGCGGGAGGGGCTGACCGTGCCGGTCCCCGACCACCTCCGCGACGCGAGCTACCGCGGGGCGGCTCGTCTGGGCCGCGGCGAGGGATACCAGTATCCGCACAATGATCCCACCGGTTACGTGCCTCAGGATTACCTCGGAGTGAGCAAAAAGTATTACAATCCCACAGAGCGAGGGGAAGAAGCCCGCTTGGCCGCGGTGCTGCGCGACCTGCGACAGAGTAGCGCCAAACCGCCTGCCGACGAATAGAAGAGTTGACCGTGCCTAACAAAGCCCTGCGCCAAGAGCTACGCCAACGTCTGGCGGCGATTCCCGCTGAGCAGCTACAAAAACGCAGCGCCGCCGCCTGTCGCTTGCTGTGCGAGCAGAAAGAATACCTCCGGGCCGAGATCTTGATGCTCTTTCTCTCCACGCCGTACGAAATCGATACTCAGCAACTGGCCCAACAGGCCTGGGCCGACCTCAAACGCGTCCTCGCCCCGCGTGTCTCCTGGGACCAGCGGCGGATGCTGCCGATCGAAATCACGTCGCTGTCCAGCGGCGTCAAAGAAGGCTCCCTGGGCATTCGCGAGCCGGTCGAAGGGCCGCCCGTCCCGGTCTCGGACATCGATCTCGTGATCGTCCCGGGCCTGGGCTTCGATCGGCACGGCTATCGCCTCGGACGCGGCCGCGGCTTTTACGAAGGTTTTTTGTCGCAACCTGAATTCCGCGGCGTTACCTGCGCCACTGCCTTGGAAGAGCAGGTGTTGGAATCCATCCCGGTCGGTCCCGGTGATATCCGCATCAAAATGCTGGTAACTGACGTCAAGGTCCGCCGGTTCACGAAATAGGCCGTCCCATGAGCACCGCCATTGGTCGTCGACGTTATCTCACCAACTTTGAGCATCACCGCTTGCCGCACCTGTTCACTGACGTGCTGGTGCTGGGCTCGGGCGTCGCCGGCTTGCAAGCTGCCCTGGAAGCGGCTCCGCACGCCGACGTCCTGCTGGTGACCAAGGACCGCGTGGAACAATCGACGACGGCCTATGCCCAGGGGGGTATTGCCGCCGCCATTGTCCCGGACGACTCGCCTGCCCAGCACGCCCGTGACACGATCGCCGTCGCCTGTGGTCTGGGACATGAGGCGACAATTAAACAGGTCGCGGCCGAGGCGCCGGGTTTGATTGAAGCCCTTCAACAGGGCGGAGCGCGCTTCGATCGGGAAGATCATTCCCTGGCAGCCAGTCGCGAAGGCGGGCATACCCAGCCGCGTATCATCCACACGCGTGATTCGACGGGGGCTGAAATCATCCGCGCTCTGCTCGACCAGGTCCGCGCCCAACCCCAGATCCGCATCTTCGAGCAGTGTTTCGCGATCGACCTGCTGACTCACGACGGCCAGGTGGTCGGCGCCGTCACCTATCACCCGCAACACGGCCACCAGATGTTCCTGGCCACCACCACGATCCTGGCCACCGGCGGCTGCGGCCACGTCTATCGCGAGACGACTAATCCGTCCATCGCAACCGGTGACGGCCCGGCCATGGCGTTCCGCGCCGGGGCCACCCTCCGCGACATGGAGATGATCCAATTCCACCCCACGACCCTGTATGTCGCCGGGGCAGCTCGCGCTCTACTGAGCGAGGCTGTCCGCGGCGAAGGCGCGCGCCTCGTCAACCGTGCCGGCCGCCGTTTCATGCCCGCTTATGACGAGCGGGCCGAACTCGCTCCGCGGGACGTCGTCAGCCACGCGATCGCCCTGGAGATGAAGCGGGAGAACGCTTCAAATGTCTATCTGGATGTTCGGCATTTCGCGCCCGGGCATTTTGCGGAGCGCTTCCCACACCTCGCTCAACTCTGTCGCGACTTCGATATCCAGCCTGAGCGAGACCTGATCCCCGTTCGTCCCAGCGCCCACTACGCCGTCGGCGGCGTGGTGGTGGACGAGCAGGCGCAAACGAACCTGCCCGGCCTGCTGGCCTGCGGCGAGGTGACCTCCACCGGCTTGCATGGCGCCAACCGCTTGGCCAGCAACTCACTTCTGGAGGGTCTGGTCTATGGCCGTCGGGCCGGCCGGCTGGCCGCGCAGCGCGCCTCGGCCAACAATCGCATCGAGCGCCCCCTGCCGGTCAGCCACCTATTGCCGCACTCCCCGCGCACCGAGCTTGACCTGGCCGACGTGCTAAACAGCTTGCAGAGCATCATGTGGCGCAATGTCGCGGTCGAGCGCGGTGCCGACCGGCTGCGCGAAACGCTCGAGATCATGGACTTATGGGCCCGCTACGTGATGGACAAGGTCTTTGACACCCCGGCCGAGTGGGAAACCCAGAACATGCTCACCGTCGCGTTTGTGATTGCCACCGGAGCAGCCACACGCTGCGAATCCCGCGGCGTCCACTACCGGACCGACTTCCCCGCAACGGACCCGCATTGGCGTTGCCATATCAACCAGACCCGCGCGGACGACGCGATCCAGGTCTCGACCAGCCCGGTACCGGATGCGGATGCTTCAACTAACTAACCCGGATTATTCATACCGCAGAGCACTTGGCGCGGCCTTCGGCTGCAACCAAAGGGTTCAGGGTTCAGGGTTCAGGGTGGGTGGCCCATGACTTTAGTCTTGGGGGACACGAATCGTCACATCATTCGTGTCCCCCACCGCTGAAGCGATGGGCCACCCATCCAATAGAAAAACCGCGCCAGCCGCGAAGAAATTGACCGTTTGCAATGCAGAGAGCGCAGAGTAATGTCAGAAAAGAAGTTGCGTAAGCATTCAGCAGTCAGCAATCAGCGATCAGCCGAAAGACGAGTGCCGGCGACCGAATGTCGCAAATAACGTGTTATTGAAAGCAGCGCGGGAACATGACCAAGGCATGGCACCTGCCCACCTTACAGCGCGAATGGCTGACCGCTGAAAGCTGATTGCTGAAAGCTTGTTGCAGACGGCTGAACTGTTGCGAAGTTACAAAGAATCAAAGCAGGTTCTATTCCGGCGGATCGATCCTGTGGGGATGATGATCGACGTACCAGCGAATCTGCTGTGCCATCCCGATCAGGATGTCCACCTCGTTAATACCCAGGTCGATCCGCCCGAACAGGTGTCGCAGGGCGTACTTGAGATGATCAGGATTCTGCCCGAACAGGAACCCCACGCGGTCCAGCGCGTCGAAGAGCCTCTCATACAAGACCTGCTTCTTCTCGTCCGTCGCGAGGCCGGGGTCGATCGCCATCGGCAGCGGCGGTTGCCCCTCCAATTTCAGCCATGCTCGGCGTAATTCGTAGCAGATCACCGTAACCGAGGCGGCCAAGTTCAGGACGGGATAGGATTCCTCGGCCGGGATTGTAACGACGCGGTCGAAGCGCAGCAGTTCACGGGTTTGCAGGCCGTAGTCCTCGCGGCCGAAGGCGAACGCGACCGGGCCCGCGGCCGCCGACCGGAGCGCTTCCGGAGCGGCCTCCGCCGGCGTGATGGCAGCCTGCCGGCGATAGAGCCCCAGCTTGGACGAGGTGGCATACGTCCGGACACAATCCGCCAGCGCCGCCGGCACGTCCTCCACCACACGAGCCCCCTCCAGCACCGCAATCCCGTGAGCCGCGTACGCGATAGCGGCCTCATCACATGGGTCACAGCGCGGCGAGACGAGCACCAGATCCGACAGCCCCAGATTGGCCATTGCCCGGCTGACCGCTCCGACGTTGGCCGGTCCGCTCGGCGAAATCAATACGATACGAATACCCGTGAGCATACCGGCATTCTACGCGCCGGTGCGGGAAATGTGTCCCTATAGGGGCCGCTTCTTCGCCCGGCCGATGGGCCGCGGCAGGTGCTCGCCGAGCGCCCCCTCCTTGCGATATCCAACCAGCACGCGCTCATCCTCATCACCCGGCAAGCGATAGGGCACGGTCTCGGCGCACACCAGCCCGCAAGCCCGGGCCGCCGACTCCGCTTGAGCCCGCTCGGCGTCGGCTCTCGGGGCTGACTTGAAGAACCAGCAATACCCGCCGGTGCGCGTAAAACCCGCGGCGTATTCAATCAAGACCGGCAAGGATGCGACCGCCCGGGCGGTGACGAGATCGAACTGTTCGCGATACGCCGACCTGTGCGCCAGCGTCTCGGCCCGTCCCCAGACCGCGCGCGCGTTGGACAACTCTAACCGGGCAATGATCCGCTCCAACGCCGCCACTTTCTTCTGCGTGGCGTCCAAGAGGATTACATCCGCCTGCTCGCAAACGCACGCCAACGGCAACCCCGGCAGCCCCCCGCCGCTGCCAAGGTCCAGCACGCGCGCGGCGTCGAAGACGCGCACAACTGGCAAGAGCGCCAAACTGTCACAGATATGAACCCGCCAGACCGTCCGCTGATCATCGGCGGCGGTCAGATTCAGGTTTTCGTTCTCTTCCAACAGATAATGCACGAAGTCAGCGAGCAACGCCTGACCCGCGTCGCTCACGTCGAAGCCGGCGGCTTTCAACTCAGCCTGGGTCACGCCGGCTTGCCCGGTCCAAACCTCCCGGCCGGCCCGCGGTCACCGGGTTGTCGCACGACCATTTGGAATCGTCGCCGCCCGAGGATTTCGCCGCCGCTGAGCAACTCGAAGGCGTACTGTCCGGGCTCGGTGATGCGGACGCCCTGCATCGCGAAGAGCAGGTCGACCACGGCCAGCGGGTCGGGCGCCTCGACGGCTCCTTTGCCGCTGAAGAGCACATGGTTGTCGGTGTCGCGGATAAGCCGAATTTCGAGTTCCACTCGCCCGACGATCTCCGTCAGCGACGCCAGGATCGCCATCTGATGGATGAGCGTCGGCATCTTCGGCACGAGGATGGTGTTGAAGATGCCGATCGCGCTTTTCTTGTTGCTGATCTTGTCGTCGATGACCTGGTCGCAGATCAGCAGCGAGACCAAGGAAGGAACCGCCATCGCTTTGTGCTCGTCCATGCTTATCTCCCTGCGGGACGCCGGCCATCATACCGCACCCCGCGCGCGGGCGTGTAAAGAGCGCCTAACAAAACCCGATGGTGTAGTATGTGGGTGAAGTGAAGATGAATCCACGCACCAAACCAACCAGTTGGCCGGCGGGGCTGCTAATCGCCGCTCTCGTGCCCGCGCTGCACGCCCAGGCGACGGTCGCGCTGCAAGCCGGCGTCAAACATGCTTACGTGAATGAAGCCATTCCGGTCACTATCGAGGTTAATAACTTCCAGCAGTGCGAGTTGCCGGAGTTCCCCGAGTTTCCAGACTGCCAGGTGCGACAGATGGGCGAGGGGATAAACTCCCAATACGTACAGATCGTCAACGGTCGCCGCACGGAGTCACGGACACGGACATACAACTATGAGCTGACGCCCAAAGCCGTCGGCGAGTTGATCATTCCGCCCGTCTCAATCCGGGTGGACGGGCAGGTCTTACAGACGCGCGCGGTCACACTACCAGTCCGTGCCGGTGATGCCGGCGAGTTGTTCTCGGCGGAGATCGCCGTGGGTCGGCGGCGGATTTACGTGGGCCAGCGGGTGCCGGCGACGATGACCGTGTGGGTCAAACCGGCGCGCTGGCGCGGTCAATTGCTGAGCGCCCACACGATGGGCAATGAATTACTCCATCTGATCAACCTGGGACCCTTTCCACGCCGGGCGACATCCAGTAAGCGTTTTCGTCCCGGCAGCGACCCGCCCGAGGAGTATTACGCCTATGAGTTCGTGACCGAGTTCGTCGTGGAACGCTCCGGCCAGCTCACGTTCGATGACGTCGAGATCGGGATGACGTATCCCACCCGCGGCGGAACCCGGAACCTCCGAACTCGTCCCGTCGTGGCCCCCGCCGAGATCCTCCCGATCCCGATGGAGAACCGCCCCGCGACATACAGCGGGGCCGTCGGGCTCTACGACATCGAAACCTACGCCCGGCCCACCGACGTCCGCGTGGGCGACCCGATCGAGCTCGTCATCGAGGTCTTCGGGGAGGGGCCGGTCGAGACTCTGCCGCCGCCGCTGCTGACCGCCCACGCTGACCTGAACGATAACTTCCGGGTGCCGGACCAGACACTGGCGGGCGAAATGATCAACGGCCGGCGACGATTCAACGTGACTATCCGAGCCCGGCGTGACGACGTAACCGAAATCCCGCCCATCGAGTATCCCTACTTCGACCCCGACGCCGAGCGGTTTGTCATGGCCCGCAGTGATCCGATCGCGCTCTCGGTCGCGCCTGCCGCCGAAGTGCAGGCGCCCGACTTGGCGCACAATCGGACGTCTGCATCGGAGGCCGCGTCTACGTCGTTGGAGGCGCTTGACGGTCTGCACGACATCGAGACCGACGAAGCGGCGTTATTGGCCACGATCCAGCCGCCGGCCCCCGGCCTGGTGACGGCAGTCCTGCTGGCGCCGCCGGCGGCTTTCCTGCTCACCTGGGGCGGGCTGGCGCTGGTGCAAAGCCGTACGGCCGACCCGGCCCG
>JAGMDK010000312.1 GCA_023128695.1 Phycisphaerae bacterium | reverse complement strand
CGCGCAGGCTGAAGCCCGCGGCTCGTCTAAGCTCGACTGCCGCATCCTGCTGGCCGAGGACGGCCTGGACAACCAGCGGCTCATCGCGCACGTGCTCAAGAAAGCCGGCGCCGAGGTCACGGTCAAGGAGAACGGCAAGCTCGCCGCCGACGCGGCCCTGGCGGCGCGCGACGCGGGCCGGCCGTTCGACGTGATCCTGATGGACATGCAGATGCCGGTGATGGACGGCTACGAAGCCACCGGTCTGCTGCGTCAGAAGGGCTACGATGGCCCGATCATCGCCCTGACCGCCCACGCGATGGCCAGTGACCGACAAAAGTGCATCGATGCCGGTTGCGACGACTACGCCAACAAGCCGATCAACCGGCGGAAACTCATTGAGACAATTCAAGAATGGCTTTCAGCGAGCCCCCGGCTTTGCCCGGCCGCCTCCGAATGACGACGACGCTGCCCGCCAACCGTCCACGGTCCGCGCCGCCCGATATTCCACCGGAAAATGCGCCCGCCGGCTAAATTTTTCCGGACGTTCGGCCGATTACTATTCTAGGCGGCTGAATTCGCTTCTTTACGATCCAGATCGACCAGAGGGCGACCTGATGGTCATGGCACAGGAAGTTATGACTGTACAAGAAGTTGCTGCGCTCCTGCGCGTGTCACGTGACACGGTCTACCGTCTCGCCGCTCGCGGCAAAGCTGGCCGGTCGCTTACGCTCCCGGTTCTGTTAGGCGGTCTAAAGAGGTGGGCCACCCAACCGGCGCGCCGGCGGGCCATTCGCCTCACCGGCCGGGCCATCCGTCCCAGCACCGGCGGCACCATGACCCGTGTCGTGCTCCCGCTGGTGCTGGCACTGGCGACCACATGCCCGGCCCTGGCGCAAGACGCGCAAGATCCGGTCAAGATCGGCGTGCTGGCCAAGCGGGGCGCCGAGAGGTGCCTGGAGAAGTGGGGGCCTACGGCCGAGTACCTGACCGAGCAGATTCCCGGACGCTCGTTCGTCATCGTGCCCCTCGGCTATGAAGACGTCTGCCCGGCCGTCGAGCGCGGCGAAGTGGATTTCGTGCTCGCGAATCCCTCTATGTACGTGGAACTCGAAGCCGAGCATGGCGTGAACCGCTTGGCGACATTTAGAAACCTTCACGCAGGGATCGCGTATACCAGTTACGGGGGAATAATCTTCCGCAGGGCGGACCGCGACGACATTAAATGCCTGCGCGACCTCAAAGGCAAGACCTTCGTGGCCGCAGATGAGACATCGCTGGGCGGATGGCGGGCGGCCTGGCGGGAACTGAAAGAGGCGGGGATCGATCCCTATCGCGACTTCGCCGACCTCCGGTTCGACGACACGCAAGATGCCGTCGTCTACGCGGTCAGAGACGGCCTGGTAGACGCCGGGGCCGTCAGAAGCGATACGCTGGAGAGAATGGCAGCCGAGGGGAAGATTCGCCTTGAGGACTTCCGCGCCATCCAGGAACGCGGCGCCGATATCCTCAAACTGCCTCTCCTCCGCTCCACACGCCGGTATCCCGAATGGCCGTTCGCCAAGGTCGCGCATACGTCCCAGGAACTGGCTGAGAAGGTGGCCCTTGCTTTGCTGAACATGCCGGCTGATAGTCCGGCTGCCCAGGCCGCGAGGTGCGCCGGTTGGACAGTCCCGCTCAACTATGAGCCGGTGCGTGAGTGCCTCAAGGAGCTTCGCGTAGGACCCTACGAAGATCTGGGAAAGATAACGCTCGACGCCCTGGTCAGGCAGTACTGGCGCTGGCTGGTTGCGGCCGGCGTATTTCTGGCCGTGGCGGCCGTTACCACGCTGTATGTCCTGCGACTGAACCGCGGGCTCAACCGGAGCAGGCTGGATCTGTCCCGCGAACTGTCCGAGCGTAAGCGGGCCGAGGAAACGGCGCGCATGGTACAGGTGCAGTTGATCGCGCAGCAGCAATATGAAACGGATCGCATCCAAGTCGAACTCGAAAAGGCCCGGGAGCAGCTCGTCAGCCAGACGCGGCTGGCGACCATCGGGCAGGTATCGGCCAGCATCGCTCACGATTTGCGCAACCCGCTCGGGTCGGTCCGCAACGCGGCCTACTACCTGAAGCGCCGCCTGGCAGGAAGCGAGCCAAAGGTCGCCGAGCATCTGGATATCATCGATCAAGAGGTCACCGCGGCGGATCGCATCATCAGCGGTCTGATGGACATGACTCGAACCAAGCCCCCGATCAAGCAGCCGGTGGACTTGGGCCAAATCGTCCAGGAAGCGTTCGAGCGGACCAGCCTGCCGGAAGGAATCCGCTGTCGTGCGCCGCTGGAACCCGATCCGTTCATCGTGCACGCCGATGCAAGCCAGTTGCGGCAAGTTGTCGCCAACATCGTGAATAACGCCGTCCAGGCGATGGAGGGCCCCGGGGAGATAGTGGTGACCGCCCGCCGCTCGGCCGATTATGATACGATCATATTTGAGGATGAGGGCCCGGGACTTGCCCCGGAGGTACGCGAGCGGGTCTTTGAGCCGCTCTTCACCACGAAGGCCAAGGGCACCGGTCTGGGCTTGACGATCTGCCGGCAGATTGTCGAGCGCCACGGCGGCACAATCGACGTCGTGGATCAAGTGGGGCGTGGCGCGGCTATTCGGATTCGGCTGCCGCGCTGAGCAGCCCGAGACGGTTTTCAAGACGGGAGAGGCACAGTTATGTCAAGCACCACCGTTGTTCAGAAGGCGGCAAGCGTTCTCATCGTCGATGACGAGAAGAACATGCGCACGACGCTGGCCGACATCCTTCGAGATGAGGGGTACGACGTGACTATGGCCGCCACCGGCGAGGAAGCGGTCGAATTGTGCTCGAACGGGCGCTACGACATCGTCCTGCTGGATGTGCGCATGCCCGGCATCGGCGGGGTCAAGGCGTTTCGGCTGATCCGCCGGCATCAGGAGGGTGTCCGCGTCATCATGATGAGCGCCTACAGTGTGGACGAGCTGAAGCAGGCCGCGCTGGACGAGGGCGCGGTTGCCTTTCTGCCCAAGCCGCTGGACGTGGAGCGGGTGGTCAAGCTGATCGGCGAAGTCAAGGACACGGCCATCCTGGTGGTGGAAGACGACGAAAGAACCGCGATCTTGCTCCGCGACGGGTTGAAGGAACAGGGCTACCGGGTGACGGTGACCACGTCACCCCACGATGCGCTGGAACTGGTCGAACAAATCCGGTTCGATCTCGTCTTCATCGATGCGAAGTTGCCGTCGATGACCGGGCTGGAGCTCTACCTGGCGATCAAGAAAATCACCCCGGCCGCGATCGCGATCATGATCGCCGGGATGGAGAAGGAATTCGAGGAAATTGCCAAGGAGGCCGTTCGACGGAACGCGTACACGCTGGTGAGAAAGCCGCTGGACATCGACCACGTGCTGGGCCTGTTGCAGCGGGTCACGGGCCAGCGTGCGTCCGATGATCTTCGGAAGCCGCCGCCGGACGCATCCTGAGCAATGCGGCGTGGTGCCACTGCTCTGTGAGCAGTGCATCGTTCGACACTGCTCACAGAGCAGTGGCACAAGGCACGTTGCTCAAGGAAAGGCATCGTCATGCCTGCAAGCACGGAACGACAACGAATCTCGCGCCTGCTGATCGTCGAGGACGACCAGACACAACTGCGCACGCTCACGGCCATCATGGAGGGTGAGGGCTTTGAGGTCGTTGGCTGTACCACCGCGTCGGCGGCCCTGGAGCAGGCCGACCGAGGTGACATCGAGGTGGCGGTGCTGGACCTGCGTCTGCCCGATCTGCACGGCACGCAACTGCTGGAGAAGCTCCGGGCGCGCGGCAGCAGGATCAACATCGTTATCAATACTGCCTTTGCCACATTTGACACGGCCAAGGAGGCGGTGAACCTGGGCGCGTTCGCGTACGTGCAGAAGGCCGGCGACCCGGAGGAGCTGGTTCGGCACGTGCACCGGGCGTTTCGAGCACAGCTCGAGCGCTACAACCAAGACCTAGAAAGCGCGGTAGCAACACGCACACGGGAGTTGCGCGAGGCCAACGAGGCGCTGTGGGAAGAGATCTTCGCGCGTAGGGCGATCGAGGAGACACTAAAGAAAGCCCTGCACGATCTGGACGAACAGGTCAAGGAACTGACGTGCATGTATGAGGCGGCCCAGTGCATGAGGAAGCACCAGACCTTGGAGAAGGTCTTCCTGGACGTGGCCACGCTCATTCCTTCCGCCTGGCAGTACCCCGAGATCACGCGAGCGAAGGTGCGCTTAGAGGGCAAGGAGTTTGTCCCCGAGCCCTTTGAGGAAACGCAGTGGAAGCTGACCGCCGATATTCTCACCGGCGGCGAGCGCTGCGGCTCTGTGGAGGTTTACTATCTCCAGCAGCGTCCCGACCAGGACGAGGGCCCCTTCCTGAACAAGGAACGTCGCTTCATCAACGAGATAGCCCACGCGCTGGGCGAGGCCGTCCAGCGCAAGCAGGCCGAGGAATCCCTGCGGGAACAGGAGAACCTCCTGCGTAGCATCATCGACGGCATAGATGATGCCGTGTTCGTCAAGGACCTCGAAGGACACTACCTACTCGTGAACTCGGCGGTTGCACGAAGATTTGGCAAAACACCCGGCGAAATCACCGGCTTGACGGACGGGGATTTGTGGGCGCCAGAGGTGGCCGAGCGGATCGCCGTGCGCGATCGAGAGGTCATCGGCAGCGCCACGAGCCGGTCGTACGAACAAGACTTCGAGTACCCCAACGGCGAAAAACGGACCTACTCGCTGGCCAAACACCCGCGGCGGACTGCGGATGGAACCGTGGGCGGCGTCATCGGCATTGCCCGCGACATCACCGAGCGCAAGCAGAGCCAGGAGCGCGTCCGCCAACATCAGGAAGAACTGGCCCACGTCTCGCGCCTGAGCACGATCGGGGAAATGACGGCCGGCATCGCACACGGCCTCAACCAGCCGCTCTTTGCGGTGCTGACTTATGCCGAGGCGTGCCGGCTGGCAGTGAAGTCGGGCAGAAGAACGCCCGACGAGCTGCTTTCTGATCTGGAACGGATCTCCGCCGCGGCCGAGGAGGCCGGCGAGGTCGTTCGCCGCCTCAGGAACTTCGTCCGCAAGCGAGAGCCGTCTCGGTCGACCGTGGACCTGAACAAGTTGATTCAGAGCGTGGTGCCCTTCATCGAAGACGACCTGACCAAAAACGACACACGGCTCCGCTTGGAGCTCGACCCCCGGATACCGACGGTGCTGGCCGACTCGCTCCTGCTCCAGCAAGTGGTTTTGAACCTGACGCGGAATGCCATCGAGGCAATGATGTGTCACGACGACGGAGAACGCGGATTGCTTATTCAGACATCGGTGCCTGAAAGCGACATCGTCGAGGTGGCCGTGTGCGACACGGGGCCCGGCTTGGCTGCCGAGCACATGGACAGGCTGTTTGACCCCTTCTTCACCACCAAGTCCCACGGATTGGGGCTCGGCTTGTCGCTCAGCCGGTCCCTCATCGAGGCCGAGGACGGCCATCTGACGGCCGAGCGGAATCCGGATCATGGTATGACATTCCGATTTACTTTGCCTGTATGCGCGGGAGATCCCGATGACGGAGTCTAACGGCACCGTTTACGTCGTCGACGACGATCCGGGCGTGTGCGCCTCGCTGAAGCGGCTGATGGAAGAGGTAAGCCTGCGCTGCGAAGGGTTCGGCACGGCCAAGGAGTTCCTGGAGGCTTGCGCCCCCCCCGGTCCCGGCTGCCTCGTGCTCGACGTACGCATGCCGGGGATAAGCGGCATCGAGCTTCACAAACAACTCGTCGCAGAGGGGGTCACGATCCCGGTCATCATCATCTCGGGCCACGGGGACATCCCGATGGCCGCTGATGCCATGCGGCGAGGCGCGATAGACTTCATGGAGAAGCCGGTCAGTCCCCAGTTGCTCTTGGACCGCATCCAGCAAGCCTTGGCCCGCGACGCCGAGACCCGCCGAGCCAAGGCTGAACGTGACGCCATTGCGGCCCGCGTGGCGCTGCTGACTCCACGAGAACGCCAGGTCGTGGATCTGGCGGTCACTGGCATGGCGAACAAGCAAATCGCCGCTAGACTCGGCGTCAGCCCACAGGCCATCGATGCCCATCGGGCCAAGGCCATGAGGAAGATGCAGTCCGATAATGTCCCCGAACTCGTGCGGCTAATGATCACGGCCGGCGTTGGCTACGTTGGCCCAACAGGGGCGCTGGCCGAGCCGGCCAGCCGAGACGTCGGCAGGGAGTCAGGGGCGACGTTGCCGGTCGGACAGTGAGCGTGCCAGCGGGCCGAAGGGGTCTTGTTCGAGGACCTCGTTCGCGACGGCGTGTCGGCCGACTAGGCCGAGATTGCCCGGCTGGGCCACGTCACGCGGGCCCGCGTGACGCAGATCATGAACCTGCGGCCGATCGCAGCCGTGCCTGATTGGCTGATGCTCAAGTGGCTGCGACAGCTTACTGTGTGCCACTGCTGTGTCAGCAGTGCGTATGTGTAAGGGTGAGGTCGCGATCGCACTGCTCACAGAGCAGTGGCACACCCGACAGTGCCACCCGCCGCTGCTTGCAGAGCGCGTGGTACTCGATCATCGCGTCCTCGTCGGCATCGCCGTCGAGGTCGGCGGCGTCGCAGCCGGGCGCGAACGCGACGTCGGGGCCGCTCAGGCAGTCGGCAAACGCGGCGAAGTCATCAAGGTCCACGTCGCCGTCGCGGTCCAGGTCGCCGCGCGGATAGCCCTTGATCCCCAGACTGTGGCCCTCGCCCCCCGCGAGTGCCACGAAGTCCGTGTTCGGCGCCGGCACGTCGCATTGACCATAGTTGTTGTATCCCCACGCCACGATCGAGCCGTCCCCGTCCTGTCCCCAGGCGGTCCCGGGCGCGAGCAGGCCCGCAACCACGCATCCGCACACCAGTGTGACGATCGCCCTTCTCACCGAAGTCCTCCTTCGTGTTGGCCGCGTCGGCCGGTGAGCACTCTATACAGAAGCTTCTGGCGCTACCGCGCCAGTCGCGTCAATTCACCGCTCACATAGGCCGGCTGCCACATCCAGGATTCAGTTGTCCCTCCGGGACTCAGCGCAAAAGGCTCACCGCAACCCAGCGATGAATCGCTGGGCTATTCTCGGCGGTCCCCATGGAACCATGAGTTGCATAAGGAATTGTACCGCATAGCAGTCCGCCGCAAAAGTCGGCTTCGGTCGGAAAATGTAGCGTCCGGGCTCTGTCCCGGACGTAGAATACGGAGAAAACCTCTCCCGCAACGACGTCCGGGACAGAGCCCGGACGCTACATGACTTTTGCGGCGGACTGATAGGGATACAGTAGTGGTTGAGGTAAAGGTTAGTACCATTGCGCTGTGCGGACCACTCGCCGACACCTACATGGTTGGTCCGTGCAACGGACCCTACCCGGCTTTTTCTCCCGGATTGTCGGGTCGCTGACTCGACCTACGTTTGCTGGTCACGTCGCCGCGACGTGGGAGTCAGACTGCGTGGCGGCAATCATTTATCTGAGCTTCAAGCCAAAAGGCGTCGGCGCAGAAACCGATATCGCCGGGCCAATATATGGACCGGCCGCGAGGACCGGGTTTGACTTTCGCGAAGAACTGCTCGTCAGCTAAAGGTACGAATACGCCCCCTTGCCGTATGTACGAGGCGAAATCGACGACGATAGTTGCACCGTCATCGTAGACAATACGCAAGTGATGATCCGGTTCGGGGCAAGGTCACTCCATGTGCCATCGCGGATGGACGGTCCGCTGCGATCGTCAAGACACTGCTCAAGAGCAGTGGCACACTTCCAACGCCTTCGGGAAATCAACAGTGCCATCCCGCCGGCGGCGAAGCGTTACGATCCGGTGAAGGCCGTTTGGAAGAGGCCAAAATCGGCCAGATCGACATCGCCGTCAAGGTCAAGGTCAGCCGGCTCACAATCTGGAGCGATGGTAACATCCGGGCCGGTCAGGCACCCGGCGAGGATATCAAAGTCGTCCAGGTCAATGTCATTGTCGCCGTCGAGGTCGCCGGGCCGCCAGGAAGCAATGTAGTAGAGATCCTTGTCCGTTTCTAGTCCGTAGTTACCCTGCTCGAAGTTGACGTGGACCCTGCCGTTCTCGTCGGGCAGGTTCAGCGCGTAGCGCACTTTATCGCTACCCGATACGAAGGTCTGATCGGGAACAATTGTCAGGAGTTCGTCGGAGGATGGGGCGCCACCCAGATCCAGATCTCCCCGCAGGCGGGTGTAGACGAGAGTCGTGCCGGTCTGATACCTGGGTCCGAACGAGATGTGCAGGTCGCCCGCGTCGTCAAGCGAGACGAATGGGTACCATGTAGAGCTTGTGCGAAAGACGGTCTCGCCGACGCAAACCGTCGACCAGTCCGGGTAGAGCTTCGTGTAATAGACCCATTCACTGACCGGAGAGAAGACATAGCCGCGGTAGACCAGATGCACACAGCCATCGGCGGCCACGCGCGTCTTGAGCATGGTCGTCTGCACGTCGGCGGGACGGTCCACCAAGACCACGATGTCCGACCAGGTTTCCCCGCCGTCGGTGCTCATCACGGCACAGATGTCCTCCGTACTGCGGTACCAAGTGGCAACCAGCATGTCATCGTTGGTGACGACGGGCTGTACGTACCCGTTCCACACCCCGGACCCGCTGGTGATGGTCTTCCAGGGGATCACGGTGTTCCCATTCGGATCGAGCTTGGCGTAGCTGATGTTGCCCAACGCGCTGAACAGGTGGATATAGTTGGCACTGTCCACGCACCCATGCTCATTAGCGCTGGCGACGGGGCGCAGGTAGATGTTGCGGCCGTTGGGGTCGGTGACCACCGGCCTGCCGCCGACGCCGGCCCAATTGAGGTGGGTCTCCACGACCTCGCCGGCCGGGTTGATCACGAAGCGGTCGAAGTTGCTGCTCGGGCTACTTTGTTCATCAAGTGAGACGGCGAAGTGGAGATTGCCCACCGTGTCCCGCTCGGCGCGTGTTCGGAGACTGTAGTTATCGAAACTCGGGTAGCTGGAAAGCAGCGACTTCTCCCCCCACGAGATCGATGCTCGTTCTGGGAATTGCGGCTCATCGACCATCCCCATGCGAACGATCTCCCCGTCGCTGTTCGTCGTGAAGAAGTTCGGGTCAAACCAAGGTTGACCGAGGGCGGGGACCGCGGCAACGATTACTGCGGCGGCCACCATTATGGTTCGACGGGTGATGCTTCGAACGTTGCGGGTCATCTTTCCGACTCCTTTTGTGGTTATCCTGCGGGGTACACGGGGCTTGTTATGTTGTTAGGTTCTCATGATAGCGCTCAGCGGCGGACGGTACAAGGGTTCCTAGTCCCGTTTCCACTTGAAGGGTGTGACTAAAATTCGTGGCTGTGGAACTGGGGGTATCACTTCAAATTATCGCTTTTTGAGTG
>JAGMDK010000311.1 GCA_023128695.1 Phycisphaerae bacterium | reverse complement strand
GGTCGATGACCCGACCTACACGGCTGTCAATGAAAACAACGAAATACACCTTGCAAGCACAGAGAACATCTACCGGTTATTAATCATTCGCCGTCGGGGTTCTGCTCTATCTCCGCCAGGCGGGCTCGCAGGTCCGGCGGCAGTTTTGTACGTACGATATCGTCAATCAGCCCCACATCAACCAGATCGCGGATGTGCACGCGGTCGATGTCGCGCAGGGACGTCAGTTTCATCCGGACGAGCGCCGGCAAATCGAGAACCGCGAAATCCGCCGGATCACGCACGACTTCGTCGACGTTCGGCGTCGGATGTGCATAGGAAGGCCGGACTTTCTCTCGCCGGCCCAAACCAGGCGGATGCCTGACCGCCGGCTCGGTTCGTCTGGATCCACAAAGATCACCAGGTCGCGCAGGTCTTCGCGCCGCAAACCAAGCGCCGTGAGCGTCTGGGTGATGCGGCCGAGATCGGTCCGCCGTACGAGTAGGTCCACGTCCTTCGTCGTCCGGGTAGCCGCCGGATCAACCTGTGCCACCCAGGCCGCGACGGCGTTTCCGCCCACCACGGCGTGCAAGATACCCGTCTTGTCCAAGGCCTGTGTGACGCGCCTCAGTCGCTCCTCGACACGTTCCATTGCCATGATGAAGTCCAAATATGCTGTCGTCCGGGGCATTATATGTGACCTTCAGTAAGATGTCGGGTCGATGACCCGACCTACGATCTGTTAAAGAGAATATGTTAACTGCCATGCATGTCGGCCGCACCATCTATCAGGTCGAGCAGTTGTCGAAGAGTCGATCGAGTATTCGGATCGCCCCATAGCACGTCGTAGTCGAAATGCCAATTGCAGTTTGCAAACGCACAATCTTCAAAGTGTGTCGGCGCGTTGCGGATGATAATCGTACATCGCTCTAATTTGCACTTTATATAGGCATGGCCGGAAGCGTAGACTGTCTGTGCATCGAATTGTTCACCTTCATGCTTCGTCAGTTGAATTTGAGTCATAATGAGTGCCCTTATCTCGGTCAGCGGTAAACCAGCATCGAATAGAGATCTAATTCCCCTCGATTTTACGCCTCATCTAGTTAAGGGTCAAGTAGTTCGGTGTCACGGTCTGACGATGTCAAGCCGTGGACGGTTCACGCTCAAGTTCCGCCGGGTGCCATGGGCAGGCCGAAGGTTTGCCCATGTTCGTCGGCTCTTTGCACGGTCAAACCCACCATGGTGGACCTGCCCATGGTACCCGATTTGAACCAGCCACCCGTCGTCCGGGACGCATGCTACACGGCTTTATGTTCGAGCGCGAATCCAACATAGGAATTCATTTGTATTAAGTACGTCTACGAAAGAGGATTCAATGAACCTAACAGTGCGGACGAAGTCTTGATCATCAGTGACGAGTGTGCCAAGCATCGCTGAATACACAAAATGATCTCGATCATGGCTAGCTGATCTTTCGTATTTCTTGTTGGTAAGCAAGCTTCGCTTGAACCGCGCAAGATCATACCCAAGGTAAGCCGACGCACATGGCGCTGATTGATAGGAGATGCTAACGAATCCATTTGATTTACGATGATTGTCCAACATGATCTGTATCTCGTTTGGACGAACAGACTGAGCCCATTGGTCGCGTTCTGCTGAAATCTGGCTCTTTGGTCCACTGTAGCAGCGCAGTACTTGTTCTTCGATGTCCCGCTTGAGTTTCACGAATTCTTCGTTCTTTGACTTTACATCCTGATCTTTCTGTGAGTCAACATCTCGAGTAACAGGACTAAGGAAATACGGCTCTCGGGTTGCCGGTCGGATTTGGTGTGTAATGTAATGCTTCGTGAAGCATAATTCAGATACGGAGAGCTTATTAGATTTTTGCATCTCGGCGCGTGCCAGCATAGTGCGGTCCAAGAGCAGATTGAATCGAACACATTCCCAGAAACAGTTGATCAGGGGTTTATACTTATCGAGGTCTTTGGAAGCTACAGCACCTAGTTCCTCAAGGCTTGAGAGTGAACCATATACTACGCAAAGCCGATCCCTGATTGCCCGTAGAACGTCATTGCGATCTTGACTTGAGGATAGCGTTATAAGTCGATCATAAATGTGGCTATCGAAGTACACACGTTTGGGGGCCATAATGATGTACCCTGCCTAATCCTCCGGCTCCAGCACTGTCATGAATGCCTTTTGCGGTATGTCCACGCGGCCGATGGTTTTCATGCGTTTTTTGCCGGCTTTCTGCTTCTCCAGCAGCTTGCGCTTGCGGGTTACGTCGCCGCCGTAGCATTTGGCTGTTACGTTTTTGCGGAACTGCTTGATCGTCTCGCGGGCGATGATCTTGCTGCCGATCGCGGCCTGGAGGACGATCTCGAACTGTTGGCGGCCGATCTCGCGGCGGAGCTTGATCAGGAACCGCCGGCCGCGGGCTTCGGCCTTGCTACGGTGGCAGATCAGGCTCAGGGCATCGACCGGGATGGTGTTGACCAGGATATCGAGCTTGACCAGGTCCGAGGCCCGGTAGCCGATCACCTGGTAGTCCATCGTGCCGTAGCCGCGGGTCACGCTCTTCAGCTTGTCGTAAAAGTCGTACAAAATCTCGTTGAACGGAAACTCGTACGTCAGCAACACCCGCGTCGGTGACAAATACTCCGTTTTCTTGTATTCGCCGCGCTTGGTCTCCGCCAAGGACATGATGCTGCCGATCGAGTCGGCCGGCGTGATGATCGACATCTCGATCAGCGGCTCACGCAACTCCTCAATATACGCCGCGTCCGGCAAATCGCCGGCAGATTTGACCGTCTGAACCGTGCCGTCGCGGAGGACCACCTCGTAGGTCACGCTCGGAGCGGTCTGGACCACGGACACGCCACACTCGCGTTCGAGCCGTTCCTGGACGATGTCCATGTGCAGCAGGCCGAGGAAGCCGCAACGATAGCCGGGCCCGAGGGCGTCGCTCTGCTGCGGATGGTAGCTAAAGGAAGCGTCGTTGAGACTCAGGCGTTCGAGCGCCTCGCGCAAGGCGTCGAACGTCTCCCCACTGGAGGGGTAAAAATCGCAAAAAACCATGTGCTGTGGCGGCTCATAACCGGGCAGAGCTTCGGGCGCGGGATCGACGGCGTCGGTGATCGTGTCGCCCACGGTCACGTCGTGCAGGCTCTTGATGCTGGCGACCATGTAACCGGTCTCGCCGGCGGCCAATTGCGCGCAAGGTGTCATCTTGGGGCGGAACTTGCCTAATTCAGTGATCAGGTACGTCCGCCGCCGGCCCATGAGCAGAATCTTCTGACCCTTGCGGATCGTCCCGTGCATGA
>JAGMDK010000310.1 GCA_023128695.1 Phycisphaerae bacterium | reverse complement strand
GATGCGACGGGTTTGCAATGCAGAGTGTTGTTGAAAAAGAAGTTACAGCGATATCCGAGCAAGTTTCCTTTTGACAGTGTGTAGCACGTATCTTTCAATGTCAGCTTAGTTAAGTTCTTTTCTATTAGGCCTCTGCGATCTCAGCGTGCTCCGCGGTGAATTATCCGGGTTAAAGTGGAAGATTGGTACGTCCGGGGCGCATTTCATGGACGTGCCTCGCGATCAGGGTTGCTCTCTCAGGATACCGCGCAGGTCGGCCGGACGGAGGCCGCCTCGCGTGGCAATATCACGCAAGGTCATCTCCGCGTCGGCTTCCAGCCCCGCGGCGCGGAGTCGCTCGAGCGAGACGGTCAGATCCAACCCCTCGTCGACGCAGAATTGTTTGAGCGTTGTCCGTCCCATCCCCCCGCCGATTCCTGATCGCCCGTTGTTTCCCCGCTCACTCTCTCGGATGGCAATGTTGTAGAGCTGGACCGGCGTAATGCCGTGTTCGTGGGCGAGATCGCGAACGATGGACACCGGCGACTCGACTGCAATCCCCGCGGCTTTCAGACGCACCATCATCGTTTCCAAATCCAGGTCTGCCTTGCCGGCAAGCTCGCGCAGCGACAGCAACTCCGCGTGTGGAATGGGTGCCCGCTCGTCGCTCTTTTCCCAACTGCCCTTGATCGCTTCATTCCATGCTATCAAGGACGGGAACGGCGGAAACTCCGCCAGCGTCCCGACCGCAACCACGCCGCATAGAATCAGCGCCAGCGTCCACTCCCAGCGCAGGGCGAAACGCCGCGTCACCCTGCTCTTGAAGTAACCGAGCAAGGGCCGCCAGTTCAGCCAGATGTGGAAACCCGCGGCAATCAGGAACAACAGGGCAAACCAGATGTGCAGGGCGCTCCAGTTATCCTTGGTCAGCCCAAACAGACGCCAATCAGTCCAGTAGGCGACCCGTCCAGGCGGCGTAACGAATAGCACCACTCCCGTGACGGCCAAGGCCACAAAGCACAGCGTCGTCGCCACCGACGTAAACCCTCTGCCGCTGAATGTACCGCTCCGCGCGTCGTTCATTTGTCTCTCATTTCCGGGTTGAAGCGAATCGAGAATCCACGAAGGCAGCTTGGCTCATCCGCCCGACAAATTGACAATCCAGGAATCATTGGGTCAATGACCCGACCTACCCGCTGCCCGCCTACAGAACAAAACGCGGGACACGGCGGATTATTGCCGCCGGTTCCAGCACAGACGGCCTTTCGAGCGAGCAAGTGTGCCACTGCTCTTGAGCAATGCTCTCTTCCGATAGCGACCGCGTGGGCACTGCTCAAGAGCAGTGGCACACGGCCGGGTTGTCGTGAGCGTCAGCAGCATGTCCGTCTCAGCGTGCGTCCCCAAGTCCTGCCAGCACCATCCTACACCTGAGGACCTACCGACTCACCCGCACAACACATCCCGGCGGCGAGGTTCGGTCGATCTCAAACCCGACGTCGAGGAACGCCTTGATGACCTCGATGTTCGTCTGGGCGTGTCGCGAGAGCTCCAGCGTGCGGAAGGCGCCTCCGCCCGCCAGCGCGAGCGGGATCAACAACTGGTCCGTCAGGTACTCGCCGACCGGGACGCCCTTCGACAGGTAGCGTCGGGCCTGCTGAGTCGCCTTGGCAGCGACGGTTTCGGCCGGGACCTGTCGTTCGCCGAAGCCGGTGAACAGTTCCGTCACGTGTTCACACTCGATCTCGATCATGACGATGTTCCCCGGCCCGCGCGAGTCTTTGACCTCTTCCACCACGAGATCATCGTCGGTAAGACCCAGCTTGCCACCGATTGCCCGCAGTTCGCGCTCGGCGATGTTGCGCGGCAGGTGCGCGACTTTGGCCGTCGCTGTCACTCGCTTCGTCTGGCCGCGCTCGAGCAACTCGATTGGCTGCAAGGCGTTCGCCGGCGTGATCGATACATGGAACTCCCCGCCGCCGACCGGGTAGAACCCGGGCCGCACGAGCGTCGCGTTGACTGTCGGCCCCATTCGGTTGACCAGCGGCAAAAACGTCTTGACCAGAAAATCGAACGGCGGCGCCCACTGATTGTGCGTGCCGCCTTCCAGCCGCAACGCGGACGGCCCCGGCGCGCACAACAGCGCCGGCAGCACGGTTTGCAGCACCAGCGTGGCACTGCCCGCCGTCCCGACCGCGAAGTGGTACTCGCCGGACTGAATCTCGCCGGGCTCGAACGTTAGCTCGGTCGATCGCAGCGACGCGCCGGTCACCTTCGCCTGTCCGACCTCGGCCGCCGCAGTGACGGCCGTCAGATGCTGCCGCATCAGCCCCGGCTTCTTCCGCCCGGCGCGGATGTTGGTAATCGTGAATGGTTGGCCGGTGACCAGCGACAGCGCCAGCGACGATCGCAACACCTGCCCGCCGCCTTCGCCTTGTGATCCGTCGATGGTGATCATGTTCTCATTTCTTGGGTAGGTTGGGTCCGCGGACCCAATGCAATGCTCCGCCGAACGGCGTCCACGCTTAACGTCCGCTGCCCGTGCGTAACTCGTTCACTAGCGTGCGGAACCAGCCTTCGGTCATGGCCGGTTGGCGAGCCAGGAGCGTTGATAATCTCCTACGAGACTCAACGCTCAAGCCTTGGTCGTACAGCTTCAGCGCTAGCCGAAGCGCCTGCAAATGATGCTCGGCGCGTGGCACCTGGGCCAATTCGTCCGACCCCCAACGCCAGCGAGGGTTCGACGGGGTGACTTTCTGCTGACGATTGCCAAGATAGTCCCAGAGTCGCCAAGGCACCGACACGTTTTTGATGGCGTGAGAGCGAAACTTGCAAGTCCACGCCGCGTGCTGCTGCCAGCGCCACGTCTTGGGGCTTGTCTTCTCGCGAACTGTGATGCCCACGTACCGCAACTTGCGCCGAGCTGCGGGCTCATCTGCCCGTACTTCACGCGTCCATGCGAACAACATCTCATTCAGATCGGCATAGGTGCCGCCCGTGCTGACCAGATCGACGAAAGCCACGGGCATGTCACGAACAACGAGCTGTGCTGGAGCAAGTCCAACGGCAGCAAACTGCTCGCGCAGGACTTTGATCACGGATGGATGCCTGAGCTCCGCCCCGGCCACCGGTCCTCCACCGGCCATCGAAATGTTGAAAAGCACGCATCGGTTGCCCCACGAGGTGTCGCAGAGCAGCCCGCTTAGATGGTCGAAGATGCTTTCTGGCGAGCGACCAACGAAGATCAAATCCGAGTTGTCGCAACTCGACAGCACACGCGCGCAGCACTCCTGCAGATCAGCCAGAAACTGCGGATACGCAATAGCAGCCTCTCCGTGAACGAGCTTGCCAAGCTGTTCACGCTTGGCTAGGTTCCACCGAAACGGTTGATTCATCCTCTGCTGAGTCCTATTGTCCGCATCCTTGATCACAAACCGCGCCCTCAGCTTCGCCACCGTTGTCGCCAGGCCGGCCGGTTCCACCGAGTTTACCACCTCGCCAAAGTCCCTGTAAGCTGCCAGGGCTTCGTCCTTCCGCCTCTTTGATGGCATTTGCCACGACGATACCCGTCCGCACGACGTCGGGAAGCTCGGGCCAAGCCGCGCCGACGCTGACTACGAGGGCCTGTTCGCCCCCTTACGTGCCGAGTCAGAATGGCCGATAATGGCTGGTGTGGGTGCGTACTCCCCGGCGGAGAGGAGTGTATAGATGAACTATGACCCGCGGCCCACGTAGACCGAGTAGTGGCCTAATCACAGGAGTCGTTGCGATGGTCCCGAGAATCGCCATTCTCTGCCTTGTTGTTGTCACCGCGTCCACACTCGCCCACGGTCAGGGCATCCCCGGCACGCCTCCCGGTCAGGTAGAATTGACCAACGTGCAGAAGCTTGAACGGGCGCACGAGTTAAAAGAAGCGGCCCTCGAGGAAAACGAGCCGGAGTTCTTGCGTGAAGCTCTCGACCTGGTGAGCGACGTGCTCGAAGAGGATACGCTCAACACCGAGGCCCGACTGCTGGCCGGCGAAATCCTCATGGAAGCAAACGAGTACGACTCCGCCCGCGACAACTTCAGCGTGGTGCTCGAGGTGGAACCCAGCAACTTCCGAGCCAATCTCGGCGTGGGAAAGATCTGGAACGCCAATCGCTCCTGGCGTCAGGCCACCGCTTACCTCGAACGGGCCGAACGGGTGGCCGCCGATCTCGAGCGGGCGGTCGAAGTGAAACGGGCCCTGGCCATCGCATATGCCGGTCAGGGCAAACTGACGGAAGCGATCCAGAAAATGGACGAAGTTGTCAGAGCCGATCCCGATGACCTCGACGGGCTGCAAACCTCGGTCGGGATTCGTCTGGGAGCTGCCGCCCGCGACCCGAAGTATCTTGAAGGCGAGGAGGGCGCCCTGGCCGCCGCGGAGACGTACTTGAAAAAGGTGACGCAGGTCGTTCAACAAACGCCCTGGAAGAAGGAGGAGCTGGACCGTCTCAACCAGGCCTACGAGTTGTTATTGGCGGCCCTGAGGACGTTGCACAACACCTTCTACGAGCATGACATTCGGAACCAGCCCACGGACAAGCTGTTGCCCGGCAAGGAAGTCCAGGCCGCCGCCGCCCTCAACCGCATCGCCGAGAAGCTCAGCGAGCACGCCTTGCTGAAGCTGACCCTGGCCGAGCACGAGGCTCTGATGCTGGCGGAAAAAGCCGTCGAATATGATCCGTGGAACGTCAAATACCTGGAAAACCTGGCGGCCTTGTATCAACGGACCAAGAACCGCGCGCGGGCCGTCGAGACCTTTCGCAAAATCCTCGAGCTCGACCCCCAGCACCCCGGCGCAAAACAATACTTGGAGGCCGTCGGCGAACCACTCAGCGCGCCGAGCCCGGTCGATACCACCAGCCCGCCCGGCGAGTAACACAATGGCCGGTTGGTTCCGCGGCGTCGACTTTTCGGCGGACTGTTAGGGGATCTCCGCCCGCTCGTCGAAATCATGGGCAAGACCGTTGCTGGAATCGGTCACGCGCCAAACCAACTGCGGATAGGGCGGCTCCGTATCGTCACGCAGGAAGACAAAGTCGACCCGGCCGCCTCGGAAAAACTCGTTGCAGCGCTTGTCCGCCGCGGTCGCGCCCGACGGGGCCAGCGCCGCCCAGGGATCGTTCCCAAGACCGCACAAACAGCCGGTGCCCTGAATTTCAGACGGGAACCGCACATAGGGATCCCCCCCGCCCGGATTCGAGCCGGCTTTCATGTCAAAAGAATCGACATAGTAGAACGAGTCTTGATCGCATGGCCCGGCGGCGATCTCTATGACGTTCGGATCGCAGGCGTCCGATAAACCTGGGCTGTATTTCAAGTGCTTCCCCTCCCCCGTGTCGGGGTTATGGAACCAGATGATATCGGGAACCGGCATTTGCTTCCCGCTCGGCCCGAAAACAGCGTCGTAGGTCGCCGAAGTGCCTTGCGCCGGCGCGATCGCGGAGGCCAGTCCGGTCGTGCCGGCCCCCTGGAACCGTCCCTTCTCGTGAAAATAGTATAGGGCCGGGCCCTCGATACACTCATTTCCGAACGGCGACTCGTCCCCCTCCGAGATGTAGATGTATCCGGCGCTTTCATACATGCTCGTATCCTCCGGACACACGGCACCGTCCGGATGCGTGTCACTATTGACGTACGCCACCAACACGAGGAAGTAGTGAATGTAATCCGAGGAGATGTTCCGCATCGAAATGCGGATCTGCTTGCGCTGCGGTGTTTCTTGACACGGGTCCACGTTCACCCGGCTGCCGCCGCCCAGGGTCCCGCCGGGCACACGCCCCGAGCTCCCCGGCCCCTGCGCCGTACTCTCCTGCGGCCCCGTGGAATAATACGGCGAGCCGTAGAAATCGAGGGTGCTCGAACCAGCTCCGCCTGCGCACCCTGACGAGACCAAGCCACCAACCAACCCAATAACGACGACGAGGGCCATCAGGCCCGGCCGGCTTCCGCAAAAACC
>JAGMDK010000031.1 GCA_023128695.1 Phycisphaerae bacterium | reverse complement strand
AGCTGATTGCTGATAGCTTGTTGCAGACGGCTGAACACTTACGTATAATCAATGATCCGTGTCAGTTCACGGCTGTACACGGGGTGTAGCTCAGCCTGGCTAGAGCGCTGCGTTCGGGACGCAGAGGTCGCTGGTTCAAATCCAGTCACCCCGATTGGACATAAGAGACGCCGAACGCGAGGTTTAGCGTACCTGCCTGCGTCGGGCAGTGCGGCTCGAAAGCTAATGCGAAGGAGTAGTCCTACTCCTTCGACGGCTCAGGAGACCGCAACATGACCGCGCCGTCGCCGAGTGGCTCTGCAACGGCCGCCGCGTCGCTCAAGATGGTCCCGGCCTCACGATCGCCGAGACGATCCTGGCGTACTGGAACTTTGCTCGAACCTACTACCGCAAGAACGGCGAGACCACCGACGAACTCTACGGCATCAAGGCCGCAATGCGCCCGCTGAGAAAGGCGTACGCCTCGCTCCCTGTTGCCGACTTCGGTCCATTGAAGCTCAAGGCCGTGCGCCAGGCGATGACCGAGAATCTGCTGGCAACTGTCCCGATTGGCTGCCAAGGTGGACGCCTTGGCCGCCCGAGACCGGGCCTCCGGCAGCCTGCCCTGTGCTGCGATTCCAACACGGCTGATTCTGGAGGATCCGGTGCGCGCACAGAAGCTGATCAACGCGATGAACGTAACGAACGTGCGCATTATGTCCGCAGCCGCCACGCGACCTACTATTGTGAGCCGTGGTCACGTCAGGGCCGCCCATGCAGCCGGCGAAGATGCTGAAGTCATCGTCGAATCTGCCTGTGTCGCTCGATGGATGCAGGTCCGGTGTGGAGGGGGCAAGTGGCGGCTCAGTGTCGTATGTGAACGTGAACGGATCAGATGGGGCCGACTCGCCGTGGCAGTTTCCCTGGGCGGTGGCCGTAACCTCCACCGTGCCGTCCGAGGCTCCGTTGGCCGCGACCGTGAACGCGCCTGTACCGCCGTCAGCCTCTCCCGATCCAACGAGGTTTTCCCCAGCATACAGCCGAACGATGCCGCCCGGCTCTGCGGTGCCACTGATCCTCGGGTCCTTCGTAATCAGATCACTCGGATCGCGTCCCGTGTCTTCCGTCAAACCGCTGATCGTCGGCGCATCAGATGGCGGTGCATCAGGAATGTAGATCGTGCCAGCCTGGCCGTTGCCCATTCCAGCACATCCAGAACCACCGCCTACGGAAAACGTGCCATCGCAGATGTCCGACGATGGCTGCAGGATCTTGATGCGTCCGCCGGCGCCTCCACCACCGCTGTAATCACTGCTCGGGTAGCTCCCATCGCCGCCGCGGGCCTGCACTGTTCCGGTGACAGTCAGGTTGGGCGAGTCGAACACGATTTGATCACCGCTGCCACCCCCGCCCCCGAAGGTGCTCGGCTCGATGTCGATATTGTCGCCGTCCGCGCCGTTTGCAGTCACCGTACCTTCTACCGTAACCGTACTTCCGCGTAGACAAACGTAACCGCCGCCGCGGCCACCAGGTCCGAATTCGTCTATGTACGGCCATTGCTGCCAGCGCAGGTCGCCGCCTTGGGAGCCGAACAGGTAGTCAACGTGTGGGTCATCCTGATCCCAATAGGCGTCTCGATAGGCATCGCCGCCCGTACCGACGGTCGTCCAGTAATGCCCACCACGGCCGCCGTAACCTGCCCCGTCAGCACTCTTGAGTGCGCTCGCGCCGCCATCGTGAAAGAAGTCCTGCCCGGCACCTGGCCCACCATCACTGTGGCCGTCGTCCTCGTGAAATCCGCAGCCATCCGCATGGATCGCGGACGTCGAATCGACGAAGATCGTCTCGGCCTCCAGCATCAGGTAGCCATAATCCCACTCCTGCATGCTCACGTTCCACACCGCCGGCGGAACCACGATGCTGCCGCCGTTGATGACGCAGATGGCATCGTACTCGTCAACGTTGCCCCAAAGCGGCGTATTGGGTTCCTCAATGTACAACTCATTTGGTTGCTCTACGCCGTACTCCCAGGTGTCGCTATACGTGGTTCCTGCGGTTCCGCCGAAAAGAACTGTGACGCCTCGCGCGCTGTCGTAGGCCATGGCGTGACTGCACCGCGGGCTTGGGCCCGAGACCGACTGGTAGGCCCACTGGTCGCCATCCCATTCCCAAGTATCGCCAAGACCGCCGCCAAAAAGCACCACCACACCACGTGCGCTATCGTAGGCCATCGCGTGTTCGGTTCGCCCCCCCGGGCTGTTTGCGGGGAAGCGCTGTGTCCACACAAGCTCGTCTGCGCTGGCGACAAAGACGCTCAGAGCATTGCTGCCAGTGAAGAGGACACTAGCCTCTGAACAAGCGTGATTTGTTCGCTTGATTTCAGAAAAGCACTCGAAATACCTGCGTTTCTACGTATAAGAGGTATGGCCAAAAACAGAACCCTTATACGCACGGAGGCATTTCGAGTGAACGCCAGTAGAACCCGAAAACTCGTCAACCGCAAGCGCAGAATCCAGTATCGGCTCCGGGATCGCCACTGGAGCGACCAGCCCAAACCCATGTTTACGGCCCGCAACGTTCATTACGAGTTGGCCGACCGGGCGCGCGGCCTGGGGCCTGGCGGGATCGGCGGCATACATCTGCTGGCCCGGCGAACCGGGCTGATCGAGGCGATTGACCAGCGGCTGCATTTGCTGAAAGTCCATTTGCCCTACCACGAGTCGGATCACGTTCTGAACATCGCCTACAACATCCTGGCCGGCGGAACCCCATCCCACGACAACCGAGCCGTCGGCGGAGACGCCGTGCGCCTCACTATAAGAACCGCCGGGGAGATAGCCCAGGGCAACCATTCCGGCGTCCTCTGTCCATCGGAAGGCCTGTTTGCTCGAGGCAGTGGCACTATATCCAACAATGACTTCTCCATCTGCGGAAACGTCCGTGGCTACGCTCATATAGTCGCCCGGAAGGTCGCCCAGCCCCACCATCCCTGTTGCCGCCGTCCAGCGAAACGCTTCCGCCAAGGCCCCGGCGCCGCTTGACCCTACTACTACGGATCCATCGGACGAAACCGATTTTGCCATACTACTTAGCCTAGACGGCAAAAAGCCTAAGCCCACCATGCCACCAGATGCTGTCCAGCGAAACGCTTCATACAAGGTTGCGGGATACGTACTCCGAGTGCCGAAACCGACAACGACGGAGCCGTTTGCCGATGTTTCCCATGCAGCACTGTACCTCACCCCCGAGGGTAAGAGATCCCCCAGACCGATCATCCCGTCCACCTCCGTCCAGCGAAAAGCCTCATGGAACCCCGATGTGTGGGTAACGTCACCCGCGACGACCAAGCCGTCTGCCGAAACGGTCATGGCATCGCTGGACAAGTCTCCGGGTTCCAAGGCGCCGAGGCCCTGGAAGCTCTGTCCGGAAGCCGCCGCCGTCGTGCTGCCGAGTCACGGGCGATACGTCGGCGCCTCGAGCATCCCGATGACCGAGTACAAACGCAAGCGCGGCGACCGCGTTGGCCTGAACTGGCGGATTCCGGTTGTGAGAGGGAAGCGCGCGCCGTCCGTCACATCGTGTTCGATACGAATTACTGGAAGAGCTTCACGCATGCCCGCCTGGCGGTCCCGATGGGCGACCCCGGCTGCCTGTCGTTGTTCGGGCGCACGGGTAGGGCCGGCGGCGTCTCGCCCGCCGACCAGCATCGCCTGCTGGCCGAGCATCTGACCGCCGAGTACCGCGTGAAGACCGAAGGCCGCGGCCGCACGGTCGACGAGTGGAAGCTCCGCGTCGACGGCCTCGACAACCACTGGCTCGACTGCCTGGTCGGTGTGGCAGTCGCGGCCTCGATTCAGGGTGCAGTGCTATTCGGCACGGACGTGAAGCCGGCGCCGCCGCACAAGCGGATCAGGCTGTCGCAACTGCAAGGAAGGAGGCGATAGGTGCCGCGGCTCAGGCGAGCGGATTCGAGAACCAACGGCGAGAGGGTGGGGCTGGTGTGCCCCAGATGCGGTTGCCAGCACTTCCGGGTCATCTACCTACAGCGTCTGCCTGGGGGAGTGGTACGCCGACGGCGTGAATGCCGGCACTGCGGTCGGCGGATCACGACGAAGGAAGCGATCACCTGAGCCGGTCGCCGGACGGCGCCCCGGCATAACCAGCGCCATTGTAAGTGGTTATGCGCAATCAGCCTTGCGGGTTCGTCCCCGCGATATCCACCGTTTACATATTTACACTATGTGTAAATTTTGGAATTGACACAAACCAATTCGCCTGCTATCCTCCACTAGATGGAAGTGCGTTTCAAGGACGGGCGGCTGGACCGCCTGGAAACCGACGCGGATTACGACGGCGGCCATTCGCAAGCTGTCGTCGCTGCCTACCGCAAACGCCTCCAAGCGATCCGGGCTGCCGTCGATGAGCGTGATTTCTACGCGATGAAGTCGTTGCGATTCGAGAAGCTCAAAGGGAAACGAGCTCATCAGAGGTCGATGAGGCTCAACGATCAATGGCGTCTCATTCTCGAGTTGGAAGGAGACCGCCGAGAGAAGCGCGTCGTGATCGTGGCGATTGAGGATTACCACTGAGGTTGATCTGATGACCGAGCGAGTGCCCGCAGAGGTGTTTGCGCCTGGCGAGTTTCTGAGAGAGGAGCTCGACGCTCGTGGATGGACGCAGGGTGATCTCGCGGAAATACTCGGGCGGCACCCCCGGGATATCAGCGAGATCATTACCGGAAAACGCGCCATCACGCCCGAAACGGCGAGAGGACTCGAGCAGGCGCTCGGAACAAGCGCGATGTTCTGGCTTAACTTGGACAGCGCCTATCAGCTTTCACGAACAAAGCCGACTGGCAACTTGGTCGCGCGACGGGCCCGTTTATACGAACGAGCTCCCATCAAGGAGATGTTGCGTCGTCACTGGATCGAGCCGTCTGAAAGTATCGACGTCCTTGAGAAGCAGACTCTCGCGTTCTTTCAGATCGGCTCGCTGGACGAGACCCCGGAGTTCAAGATCGCAGCGAGGATGTCCGCCTCATATGACGAATTCACACCGGCACAGTTTGCTTGGCTCTCCCGCGCCCGGCATCTTGCAGGATCAGTACATGCTCGAGCGTTTTCGGTCGCGCGACTGAACGAGGCGCTGCAACGCCTCCGTGCGATCGTCCCGAATCCGCCGGATATCCGGCTGGTCCCGCGCGTGCTAGCAGATGCCGGAATTCGCTTGATCGTAATGGAGCACCTTCCGCAGACACGAATCGATGGCGCATGCTTCTGGCTCCCCAGATGTTCGCCTGTTATCGCGCTTTCACTGCGCTATGACCGAATCGATTCATTTTGGTACACGCTCATGCATGAACTTGGCCACGTCAGGAGGCAAGACGGTTTGGACCTTAAGTACCGGCCGCTCGATACAGATCTGGTCGGCAACGATGCCACCGCTACCGAGCAGAAGCCAGCAATCGAACAAGAAGCCGACCGGTTCGCCGCCGAAACGCTCGTACCTCAGAAGGAGCTAGAGAACTTCATTCTTCGTACTCGTCCTTTGTACTCCGCAAGGAAGATTGAAGGATTCGCGACACGCATTGGAACTCATCCGGGAATCGTCGTTGGCCAACTTCAGTTCCGGAAGGAGCTCCTGTATTCACAGCTTCGACGCCACTTGGTCAAGGTTCGCGAGATCGTTGCCGGGGCCACACTCACGGATGGTTGGGGGTTTACTGCTCCAGAGAGACTTCCCGCTTGAAACCCGTGGTAAGACACCCGTCCACAAAACCGAGATGAAAAATGTCCCGCAGCTACGCTGAACAGATGCAGGAAATCGCCAACAAGTACATGGACTCCGGCCAGTCGTGGCCAGCCACAGCGCGTGAGATTGCGGCGTGGGCGATCAGAGAGAGACTGTGGGAGCCTTCGGGCTCAGCGCTGATTGATCAGTGCGCGGATCAGCTCGCGCGGGCGATGCGTGAGGAGTACATCACAGACCCTCGGGGGCGAGCCGTTCGCGTCAAGCATGCCGCTCGCCTCGCCCGCCAGGGCCGGCAACTTAGCCTGTGGGCTGACATTCGATCGGCCAGCCGCGAGCACATGGAGATCGCCTTTCAGCAGCAACGTCAGCAGATTGTGGGGGACTGCCGGCAACTCAAGATCGACGTCGATAGCTACAACGAGAACAACAACGACGGTGCCCCGATTCAGATGGTGTTCGACTTCACGCTCGACTTGGAGGAGCTTGAAGTGACGTACGATAGGTCTCCGAGCACCGCCGAGCTGTCTGTCTCAGAAATGCGTACCTGAAGCCGGCGCGGGCTTCGAACCTCAGCGCGCGTGCGTCGCGCATGATTCGGACCATTTCGCGACTACTCGATCTATCGAACGGTTTTGCGGCGGATAGCAGCACACGTCTTGCATTGCCGCGCAAAGGGCGTACAAGTAGCGCAGACAACACGGCCGGGCATTCCCGGAGGCGAGCGGTCGGCGGCTGATCACCGATCGATCGTAGAGCCAGCAAGCGACACGCCGCGCAGGGCTGCGCACCTGCGTGGCGTTTTTCGTGCGCCGGCGTCGCCTCGCGGAACACCCGGCACGGCTGCGGGATGGAGCAGCGGAGTGCTCGCCGGTTTCATGGGCCGGAGGCCGCAGGTTCGAGTCCTGCTCCCGCAAGTTGGAGAAGCACAATGGCGGAGGACCTCGAACAGACGATTCGCGAGAACGCCCAGGGGCCGGCGAAGGCCAGCGGTGATTCGGGCAGCGTGGAGCAGCACGATCTGAAGGACCAGATCGAGGCCGACCGCTACCTGTCGAGCAAAGAGGCCGCGAAGAAGGGCCTGGGTGTGCGGAGGACGAAGGTGGTCCCGCCGGGGGCGGTGTGAATGAAGCTGTCAGCTTTCAGCCATCAGCCGTCAGCCAGAGAGCGGCGGCGGGCATTGAGCTGAAAGCTGAAGGCTGAGGGCTTTTTCGTGTTTGAACTGCTTCTGCTCGGTGGCGGCACGTTCTGGGCGTTTTTGTTCGCCGTGATCCAACTGCTGCTGCCGTTTCTGCCGGACCTGGTTGGCTGATGCTCAAGTGGCTGCGACAGCTCGGGACGCGCAAGCCGGTCCGCGGTGACCGCCGCGGACGCTCGTATGACCACTATCACGACGATCGTCTACGACCAGTTCCACGTGGTCGCCAAGTACGGCCGTGAGGTGATACAAGGTGCGTACGGCGGAAGCGAAGCGTCAAACAAATCGCGGCGCGCGGCAGGTGCTCAAGGGCTCACGCTGGCTGCTGCTGCGCAACGGCGAGAACCTCAAGCGGAAAGACCGCATCCGCCGGCGTGAACTGCTGGCGGCGAATCGTCGGCTGGCGACGCGATCAACATAGTTGGTCCAGCGTTATTGACAGGCTGCGGGGAGGCTCGCTGGGGCCCTTCGGGGACTGCTCCTCCCCCCGCCCCTTTCCCTTTTCACCTGCTCCCCTTGGTTGCGGCCGAAGGCCGCGCCAAGTGCTCCGCGGTAAATGTGTTTACTAGTCCTCGTGGATTTCGAGCAGCTCGAACGTGTTTCCATCGGGGTCGGCGATCGTGACGGCTCGGAGGTCGTTGTAGGTCTCGATCTGATCCACCTGCCGGCCGCCATACTCGATCAGGCGCGCCAGCGTGGTGTCGAAGTCGGCCGTGGTGACGTCGAAGCGGATGGAGGGGTGCGTGTCATCAGGGGGGCGGGCGTCCGGGGCCCAGGTTTCGACCGGGCCGAGCAGGCGTATAGACGGACCGCCGTCGGGGAAATTCAAGCGGGCGTAGGCGCTGTGTCGGCTGATTTCCTGCTCGGCCACCTCGAGCGCCAAACCGTCGGCCCAAAAGCGCAACGCGAGCGTGAAGTCGCTGACGTAAATGTGGATATCACCGATGAAGAGCATGGTCGTGTCCGTCAGCTTCCCAGGTCCGTGCGATAGTGGGCTCCTTCAAAATGAATCTGCTCAACTACATCGTAAACGCGCCGCCGGGCGTCGGCGAGGGTTTCGCCCAGGGCGGTTACGCCGAGAACGCGCCCGCCGGAGGTGACGATCTGGTCACCGGCCCGTTTCGTGCCGGCGTGGAAGACGATCAAATCATCGGTGTTTTCCGGCAGGCCCGTGATCGGCAGGCCCGTGGGATACTTGCCGGGGTAGCCGCCGGAGGCCATCACGACGCACAAGGCGTGCCGGGGGTCCCACTCCACTCGGCCGGTACGGGGCCCGGCCGCTACATTGCACGCTTCTTCGAGTCGGCCGTCCACGGTGGCATCGAGGAGCTCGAGCAGGTCGGACCGCAATCGCGGCAGGATCGCCTGCGTCTCGGGATCGCCGAATCGGCAGTTGAATTCGAGCACCTTCGGACCGGCGGTGGTGAACATCAGCCCGAGGTAGAGGATGCCGCGATAGTGAATCCCTTCGTGAACCAGCGCATCGAGCGTCGGTACAAGAATCTGTGCTTGAATCTTTTGCAAAGCGTCAGCCTCGACCAGCGGCGACGGGCTGAAGGACCCCATCCCGCCGGTGTTTGGACCCTGGTCGTTGTCGCTCAGCCGTTTGTGGTCTTGGGCGGGTTCGAGGAGGTACGTGGTGTGACCGTCCACGATCGCCAACAACGACGCTTCCTGCCCGAGCAGCTTTTCCTCGACCACGATCCGAGCCCCGGCCTCCCCGAAGGTTCGTTTGACCAGCATGTCCTCGGCGGCCAGGATGGCGTCGGACGGGTCATTGCAGACGATCACGCCCTTGCCCTTGGCCAGACCCGACGCTTTAACCACCACCGGCTCGTCACGCGTGGCGATGTACTCCCGCGCCGCCGGGTAGTCGGTGAACGTACGGGCCTCGGCGGTTGGGATCACGTATTGCCGCATGAGTTGCTTGGCGAACGCCTTGTCGGCTTCCAGCCGGGCGGCCTCGGCGCGGGGGCCGAAAACGCGTAGCCCGGCGGCCTCGAACGCATCCGCCATGCCGGCGGCCAGCGGGTCCTCAGGGCCGATGATCGTAAGATCGATCGACTCCTGCCGGGCGACTGAGAGGGCCAGATCGATATCGTCGGCGTCGCCGGGGATGTTTGTACCAATCCCCGCGGTGCCGGCATTGCCGGGGAGAATGAACAGCTTGTCCAGCTTGGCCGAGCGCGCCAGGCAATAACAGAGGGCGTGTTCACGACCGCCGGAGCCGATGACCAGCACGTTCATGTTGTCTCCATCTCTGCGACGGAAAAAGGCTCGTTCAATCAATCAGTCCCCCACCCGTCCTTTTTGTAACCGCTTGAGACATGGCCGCGCTGCGCTTGGCCATGGCACACGCGCCAAATCCTGAACCCTGAACCCTCAATCCTCAATCCTCACTCCTCACTCCTTTACCAACTGTGCCAGTCGATAGCGGGCCCAATTCGCGGGCCACGTGTCGCGAGACAAATCGATGCAGCGTTGATATTGAACGGCGGCCTGTGCGCGGTCGCCGCGTTGCCGGGCCAACTCCCCGTTGAAAAACTGGCCGTCATCCAAGTAGTGCAGCCGGCGTTCCGGGGCGAGCTGGGGCACGATGTTGCTGAACGCGACGGACATCACCGTTTCATCTTCGAGTCCGGTCATGATCCGCGCGATCGTGCGCGCGGAGGAGCCCGCCACCAGGTCGCCGAACCGCCCCCAGGGATCGGCCTCCCCGACCCGCAGCGCAGCCTGGCGTGCTTCGGCCGGGCGCCCCGCCAACACGAGCGCGGCCACGCGCTGCAATGCGACGGTGGGTGCATCGGCGGGGGCCAATTCAGGCCGGGTAAGAACCTCAGCCAATTCCCCGGCCGCGACGTCGTAGGCTTCAAACAGATAATCGCACTCGGCGATGCGCTGCAACGTGAAGGCGTCCACTTCTCCGCCGGCCAGTTCGCGACCGCGTCGAAGCCACTCCCGGGCCGGCTCGAATTCCTCGCCGTCATAAGCGGCGTGGCCAAGCTGGAGATAGGTGGAGGCAGGAGCGTCGGCGAGCACAACCTCAACCCAGGCCCGCGGGATGTCAGAGTGCGAACGCCGCAGGGCAATCTCCAGGATATTCACCCGCACCCAGTGTTCGAGTTCCGGGGCGAGGAGCGCCAGTTCGTCCGCGGCGGCCCAGGCCGCGGCGACATCTCGATCCGCAAGGTGACGTGCGATCCGGCGCTGGCGGGCGTGCGCGCGGCTGCGTTCGATCAGAGTGTTGGCATAGTCGAAGCGATGCTCGTAAACGCCGCCCTCATAACCGAGCAGGAGCGCGTCGGCCTCCCCGATCCAGACGCCGAGCGGATTCTCCGCCTCGACGGGCAGGGCCCACTTGGCAATCGTTTCAGCCGTGGCCGGGTCTGACAATTGAACCGTCCCGTCGCGGGTCCGGATCAAAAGCACGTCATCGTGCGGGTTGAATGCCAGGGCACTGACGCGGTCCGCGGCCGAGATCCGATGCCGGACTTCATGACGGACCATGGAGATCAGCCGCACGACGTCGTCTTCACACGCGACGGCGAGGTATTCACCAGTGCGGTTGAAGGTACAGGCGCTGGGGGCGGAGTCGAGCTGGAGCCAAGGCTCACCGGCCTCTTCCCGTAAACCTTCAGGATTGAGGAGAAAGAGCTGTCCGTTCGAGCGCACAACGAGCAGCGTGTGCGTGCGCGGCACGAAGGCCATGTCGCGGATTTCCGCCCCGACGAAATCAATGGGAGCGGGATGTTCGTCCCGCGGGGCGTCAACCGGGCCGGCCGGCCAGTTCCGGAATGCGATCTGTTGCTGGTCTCCCGTCGCGCTGCGGGCCAGGAGGGCCGACAATTCCCCGTCGCTGCTGAGGGCCACCTTGCCCAAGACGGTCAGCTTAGGATTGTTCCAGGGGCGCACCCGCGCCACACGCTCAGCGAAATCGTGAAAACGCCAATCCGTTCCATCGCGGATGACGGCTCGAGTGCCGTCTGCATTGACAGCCAGCGCTAATTGATTGTCGGCCAGACCGCCCAACCCGCCGAGCAGCCGCGGCCGTAGCACCGTGCCCGGCTTGGGCGTTTTGCCCGGTAGATACGCCACCACCCGGCCGCGGGCGACTGCCAGCAGGATCGTGGAACCGTCCGCGGAAGCGGCCCAAGTCTTCGGTGGCAGCCGGAGGACTTGCCGGCGCTGCTCGATCCGCTGGGGCGGAACCCAGCGCGTGACCGTGCCCCGATCATCGAGTGTTACCACGGACTGGTCCTCGAACGAGAAGCGGACCTCCGTTAGCCGATCGACGGAGAAACGCCAGGTTGTCTGCGTATCCCCCCGGCCGACGACACAGATATTACCGGACTGGGTCGCAAAAACACCCAGGCCCGGGGCTTGCTTCAGGTCGAAGAGTTCCCAGGCCGAGTTCGCAACGGAGCCGGACAGTGGTTCAGGTTCAGGCAGGGGGGCGTCGAGAAAACGTGTCCATTGGCCAGGCCGTTGCCACAAATAGACGGCATCGGCGAGAACGGCGAGTGCTTCATCGGCATCGAAGCGGACCGCCCGGGGCGGGTGCTCTGGGTCAGACCAGACCACCTTGTGCTCCAGCCCGTCGTCGGTCAGGGAGATGAGTTCGACCCCGGACGCCGTTGGAACGGCCAACCGGCGGCTCCACGGGGCGAAGTCTGTTGGGCCAAGCGGGGCAGCCTGAAGCCGGACGGTCTCATCATATTCGCCGACGGCGCCGCGAACGAGGCGGACCGTTGTCCGGCTGACGAACAGCAGTTCCCGGCCTCGGTCAACGGCGTACAGGGCGTGCGGACGGGCACCCTCTGGGATTGGGATCGATACGCTGGGGTGCAATTCGTCGGGTTGCCAGGCGCAGGCCCACCCAGGGCCGGTCGCGGCCAAGGCACCTTCGTCCGTGACGTCGAGATCAGTTATCGGCCCTGGCGTGCGCACCCACCGCACGACGTGCCCGCTTTCGACCGCGCGAACCCAGATCGAGCGCGGGCCGGGGCAGACAGCGGCGAGTCGCCCCTGCGCTGAAAGCTTGGTGGGACCGTGCGATTCCAACGTCAACAGGGCGGCGCCGCTGTTGGCGGTCTGCAAGTGATAGCGGCGGAGAGCCCAGATCGCAGCCGGGCCCGGAGCGACCTCGAGCGCGTCCCAATAGCAGTTGCGGGCCTCGATCAGGTCGGAACGCTCCAGGGCTAAATCACCACGCTGGATGTGCTCGCGAACCAGTGCCCGGCGAAGCTTATGTTCGGCGAGCAGGGCCTCCGCCGTTCGTTCGCGGGCTTCTTGGAGGGCGTCTTCCTGACTCTCTACAGCCTGGCGGGCAATTTCGGCTTGTTCATCGGCACGCTGCCGAGCCTCGCGCTGCCGGGTGAACAAGACGGCGAACGTGATCAGGGAGCCGACCAGCATCAGCAATATCAGGCCGGCCGTCACCGCTTGGAGCCGGTAGCGGCGGAGGGTCTTCTTGAGCATATAGAGGCCGCTGGCCCGCTTGGCCTCGATCGGCTCGCCTTCGAGATGGTGGCGGAGATCGCGGGCCAGATCGCCGGCGGTCTGGTAGCGGCGGGGGGGCTCCTTCTCCAAAGTTTTGAGCAGGATCGTGGATAGCTCATCGTCGAGCCGCGGCGCTGAGCGGGTCCGTCCGGCGAGCGAACGCGGATTGGCCGGCTCATCGTGCGCGATCCGCGAGAGGACTTCACCCAGCGGACCGTCAACGGAGTAGGGGGGTTCTCCCACCAGGGCGTCGTAAAGGATTACGCCGAGCGAATACACGTCGCTGCGGACGTCCACGTCCTGTGAGCCGGCGGCTTGCTCGGGCGACATGTACGCCACGGTGCCGAGCAGTTGGCCGCTGGTCGAGAGGACCTGGATCGTGGATTGGCTGGGGTCGGCGCGGTGTACCGGTTTGGCCAGCCCGAAGTCGAGTATGTGCGGCTCGCCTTCATCATCAACCAGTATGTTGGCCGGCTTGAGGTCGCGGTGGATCACGCCGCGCTGGTGGGCGAAGTTGACGGCAGTACAGACCCTCTCGAACAGGATCAGGGTATCTTCCAGGGAGAGACGTTTCTGGGCGAGGTAACGGTCGAGGCGGACGCCGTCGATGTATTCCATCGCGAAGTAGTAGCGCCCGAGGCTGAGCCCGGAGTCGAGGATGGTCACGATGTTGGGATGGCGGAGCGAGGCGGCCAACTCGATCTCGCGTTCGAAGCGCTGCCGTGTGGTCTGTGTTGCGAAGGGGCCTTCGAGCAGGACTTTGAGGGCGACCTGGCGTTTGGTACCCAACTGGATCGCGCGATAGACGATGCCTTGGCCGCCGCGGTGGATTTCCTCCTTGAGGAGGTAGCCCTCGATGCTCGGGCCGAGCGGGACGGCCGCGCCCCGGGGGGTCAGGGGCGCGTCACTGTCGGAGACGCGGGTGGGCTCGTCACCAGTGCTGGAACCGCTCTCGCTCGAGGGTGGGTCAGGGAAACTGTCGTCAACAGTTTCTTCGTGGAGCAGGTCGTCGTTTGGCGGAAAAGAATCGGTCATGACTCGCTGCTTAACGCCGGGGGACAATTCTTCAACTCTCGCGCTCCGGATTCTACCCGAAGTCGAGCCGTGTTGGGAGGGCAAGGCTCACGGGAGGGCGAGGCTCCTGCCGAGCCGGGGGCGCGGCTCCTGCCGCGCGGGAGGGCGGAGCTCCTGCCGCGCGGGAGGGCGAGGCTCACGGGAGGGCGAGGCTCACGGGAGGGCGAGGCTCCTGCCGA
>JAGMDK010000309.1 GCA_023128695.1 Phycisphaerae bacterium | reverse complement strand
CGAGAGCCTTGTTCCGTAGCAGCGCTAGGCCCGGCATTCTGCGCTAGGCCCGGCATTTATGCCGGGTAAACGAGCCTTATTCCCCCTCCTTTCCTCCGCCGCCTTCGGCGGCGGAGGAAAGGAGGGGAGGGGATTCTGACTCTGACCTTTCAACCCGGCATAAATGCCGGGCCTAGCGCGCCACCTCCACGCGCGAAAGCCTCTGACCGTAAATGGCACCTGGATCAGTGGCCCATGCGAGGCGATTCACACAAATGTGGGTAATAGCAAGCTCAAGAGCAGTGGCACACATTGCGTGGGTGCCCCATATTTCCATCGTGGTCCTGTGGCTTGGCAGACTGACGTGGTAGAATCCTTCTGCTTTTTTCGAGCGAGTTTCAGCGTCTACCACTTTCAGAGGTGGGCTGAGCGTGAACGAGCAGCAAACCAGCCTCTTTCGCCGGGAAGCCGTCGAGCACCACGCGAGTGTCGGCCGGAGCCGGGGTGACCTGCTGCGGATTACCCCGAGCTGGACGCGCTGGACCTACTGGCTCTTGCTGCTGATCGTCGTCGGAGGGCTGCTGTACACGGTCTTGGGAACCGTCCCGGAATACGCCGAAGGGCCGGCGGTGATCTGGCGCGAACGCACCTTCGTAACCGCCACGGCGGCCGGTACCGTCGCGGCGATCAAGGTTCAAGCCGGTGATCCCGTCGAGGCCGGCCACCTGCTAATACACTTCCATGACGCCGAAGAGCTGGCCGAATACAAGCAGCTCGAGCATGCGTATGATCTTCAACTCATCAATAATCTTCGCGACCCACTCGACCAAGCCACGCGGCAGGAACTGAAGAGACTGCGAACCCAGCGCGAGCTGGCCGCCGCCCGGCTGGATGAGCGCTGCGTGCGGGCCCCCCGCGCGGGCATGGTCGGCGACATTCGGATACGCGCCGGACAGCACTTCATGCCCGGCGACATCCTCCTCACCCTGCTGCCCGACGACGAGCGTGATTCAGATGAACAACGTCGGACACGGAAGTCCGACGCTACCGGCACTATCGGCCCGCGGGTGGTCGCGATGCTGCCGGCTCACTACGGCCCGCTACTTGAAAAGGACATGATCTTCCGTTTGGAGTTGACCGGCTTTCCGAATATCGAAGCGGAGGCGGAAATCGATTCGGTCGGTCAAGCCGCCCTCGGGCCCGGCGCTATCCGCCGCTATCTCGGAACGGAGATCGCCGACGCCGTCTCGGTCCAGGGCCCCATCGTCTTGGTCCACGCCCGGCTGAAAGAGAACGAGTTCGAGATCGACGGAAAACACTGCCGGTTCGGGCACGGCATGCAGGGCTTGGCGGCCATCAGTGTCCGGACCGAACGCATCGTCTATACCCTGATACCCGGGCTGAAGGAGTTGCCCGGCGATCTGATGTCAGGACTGAAGGAGTTATTCGGCGACAGCGATGGCTAGTCCACGGATGCTATCACAACTCTGGCAGGTTTTCCCGGCCTTACGCCGGCTGAGAGGGAAGCTCCGCGCCCAGCGGATCCCGTTCATCCAGCAACTGGAGGTGGCCGATTGCGGGGCCGCCTGTCTGGCGATGGTGCTGGGCTACCACGGCAAAGAGGTCCGCCTGGGCGAGGTCCGCGATGTCACCAGCACCAGCCGCGACGGCGTCACCGCCCTGGGCATTATGGAGGCCGCCCGCTGGTACGGGCTGCGCGGCCGCGGCATCTACATCGAGGATCTCAGCGCCCTCGAGTCCCTCGAACCGGCGTCGATCCTCCATTTCAAGATGAATCACTTCGTCGTCTTCGAGCGGGTGACGAAAACCGGGGTGGAGATCGTCGACCCCGCCCGCGGCAAACGCCGCATCCCGCTCGACGAGTTCGGGAAGCTCTTCACCGGCCCGGTGCTGATGTTCGAGCCCGGCGAGAATTTCGAGCCCGGCGGCCCCGAGCAGATGCGCGTCTGGCCCTATCTCAAGCACGTTCTCTTCGGTTCCCGGGTCCTGGTCCGCGTCCTGGTTACCTCGATGCTGATTCAAGCCTTCGCCCTGACCCTGCCGCTGCTGACCAGTGTGCTCGTCGATCGGGTCGTGCCGCGCGCGGACTACCATCTGCTGATGGTTTTGGGCGTCGGGCTGGCCGCGATCGTGGTGTTCAGTTTGCTGACGTCGCTCATCCGCGCCCATCTGTTGCTGCACCTGCGCACGCGCCTCGACCTGCAAATGACGCTCAGTTTCCTCGAACACCTGATGAACCTGCCGTTCGCCTTCTTCCAGAAACGCTCGGCCGGCGACCTGATCATGCGCCTCAACAGTAACGCGACCGTGCGCGAGGTGGTCACCTCCGGCGTATTGGCCGGATTTCTCGACGGCACACTGGTGCTGCTGTATTTCATCATCCTGTTTCTGATCAGCCCGCTGATGGGCGGGATCGTGCTGCTCCTAGCCGTGCTTCAGGTGGGGCTGTTTCTCAGCGCCCGCCGGCGGTACAAGGATCTGATGACCGAGGAGCTGGAGGCCCAGGCCGAGGCCCAGAGCTACGAGGTTCAGATGCTGACCGGCATCGAGACCCTGAAGGCCGCCGGCTCCGAGCAGCGGGCCTCGGAACACTGGTCCAACCTCTTCGTGGACGTGCTGAACATCACGTTGGCCCGCGGCCGGCTGAGCGCGGTGGTGGAATCACTGCTGGGCGCCCTGCGAACGGCCTCGCCCTTGCTCATCCTGTGGGTGGGCGGCATCCTGGTGCTCCGGAACGAGATGAGCCTGGGGACGATGCTCGCGATCAACGCCCTGGCCGGCGGGCTGCTCGGCCCCCTTTCCAGCGTGGTCGGCATCGCCCTCCAATTCAGCACGGTCAAGAGCTACATCGAGCGGATCGACGATGTCCTGGAAACCGAGCTCGAACAGGACGTGCAGAGCGTCTCCCGCGCCCAGACGTTGCAGGGACAGGTTACTCTTGACCGTGTCTCCTTCCGCTATGGGCCGCTGTCGCCGCTCGTTGTGAACGACGTTTCGGTTGAGCTGAAGCCCGGGCAGCATATTGCGATCGCGGGGCGTTCGGGCTCGGGCAAGTCCACGCTGGCCCGGCTGCTGATCGGGCTCTATTCGCCGACCGAGGGCCGCGTGCAGTACGACGGCATCGACCTCGCCGGCCTCGACTATCGTTCGGTCCGCCGGCAGATGGGCCTGGTGCCGCAGAATCCCTATCTGTTCGGGACGAACATCCGCGGCAACATTACCCTGGCGAACCCGGAGCTGCCGCTGGCGGCGGTCCAGGCGGCGGCGAGGCTGGCCTGTATCGACGAGGATATCGCGCTTATGCCGATGATGTACGACACGCCGCTGGCGGACGGCGGCATGTCACTTTCCGGCGGGCAGCGGCAGCGGATCGCGCTGGCCCGGGCGCTGGTCCACCAGCCGAAGATTCTGGTCCTCGACGAGGCCACGAGTGATCTGGACACGGTCACCGAAAGCGCCATTCAGAAGAACCTGGCGTCGCTGACCTGCACCGCGATCGTCATCGCGCACCGGCTGAGCACCATCCGCCACGCCGATCTGATCCTGGTGATGGCGGACGGGCACGTGGTCGAACGAGGCACTCACGAGGAACTAATGGCTTTGAACGGGCACTACGCCGAGTTGGTGGCCGCGCAAATGAGTCAGGAGTAGGCATCGGCAAACACGACCGGCCAACAGACAGGGAAACAACCATGATGTCTCGCAAAAAAGCTGGTATCTGCATCGCGGCGGCAGTCTTGGCTACCCTCGTGCTGGCAGCGGGTTCTGAAACCACGTCAGCACCCGACCGCAAAGCAGCGGTGACGACGAAGCCAGGTTACATCGGCGTCGTGCTGGCCGGCAGGTCGGTCGAACTCGCGCCCAGCCTGGAAGGAGAATTGCTCAGCGTTAGCGTAGAGCTCGGCCAAGACGTTAGTAAGAATCAGATAATCGCCTCGATCGATGCTCAGCCTATTCGCCAAGAACTCGTTATCGCCCGGGCAGAGGTGCAGAGAATGCTGGTGCAACTGAGCAGGGCCATAACCGTGCTGAAAGAAGCAGAGCGCCGCTATAATCGAATCAAATCACTTCGTGACGACGGAGTAGAAAGTGAAGACGAATTGGAACGCGCAAGGCTGGCCGTGGATGTATCATGGCTGGACATCGAAGTTGCCAAAGCCAGTCTCGATGAGCAATGGGAACGTCTGGTTCAACTCCGACAGAAACTCGCGGACACAGAGATTACCGCCCCCTTCGCCGGCACCGTGGCCGCACGCTATCTGGACCCCGGGGCTCGTGTAGGCCCGCGGACACCCATCGTCCGGCTGATCAGCGCGGACGACCTGTTGATTCGGTTTGCGGTGCCGGAGAGTGAACTAGAGGGTATCAGGAAGGACGCGGCGGTAATGGCTCACATCGAGGTTCTGAATACCTCTGTCGCGGGCACGATTCGCCGCATAGCCCCGGAACTGGACTACGCCTCGGGTCGGCTGGTGGTCGAGGCTCAGCTCGACCAGCAGGAGGCGGCCCGGCGAGGCATCAAGCCCGGCATGGCCGGCCGCGTCCGAATCAACGATCATCCGTAGCCGGCGAGCGGATACGCGATTGACGATTGCAGATTGACGATTGACGATTGGAAAAAAATCGGATGCGGATTTCAATCGTCAATCGTCAATCTGCAATCGTCAATCGTCAATCGCCAATCCACCCTGGTGCTACTTCTTCTCCCTGGCGTACCACCAGGCGTCGCGGCCACCCTCGATGAAGGTCAGCGGATCGGCCTTGCCGCGCAGCGTGCGACCGGCGTATTGTAGCTTGCCGCCCTCGACGGCGAACTTCCAGACGCCATACGGCTTGTCGTCGATCTTCATCGTCAGTGTGTAGGCCCCGTCAATTTCGAGCAGGTCCTTGGCTTTGAAGTACGTGCCGTGCGGCACTTCCTTGCCCTCGGGGAAGACCATGCCGAACTCGAGGCGGATCCATTTCGGCTGACACGAGTTGGTCGTGTGCTCGCGGCTCGTGCAGACCAATTCCCCATCCTGATCGCGTTTGATCTCGATGCGGACCTTGATGTCCTTCTCGTCACAGCCTTCGTTCCGCAGCCACACCTTCCAGTGCAGGTTCTGGTCCGGTTTCGCATCCACGTAGTAGAGGTAGCCCCAGTCTTGCCAGTCGCCCGAGAGGACGTAGCATTTGCCCTCGCCGAACGGATCGTCTCCCCCCACCTTGGCCACGCTGAAGGGGACCGTGAAGAAATGCTCGCTGGGGAGATAGAAATCGAGGACGTAGTCGCCGGGAGTGGCCAGGTCCAGCCCGCCTGACAGCTTCTCGCCGCTGCGCAGATCCGTTTTAACGTGGACGTTCATCAGCGCGTATGGCTTTTTGAGCCGATCCGGCTTCCAGTCAAACTGGTAGAGCTCCTGCCCCTCCGCCGTACGCAACACGGTGAAGCCTTCCTTGCAGTCGTCGGGCAGGAATGTGGCTTGGATGTTATCCAATCTGAACTGGCCGTCCTTGGGCAGCAGCTTGATTCCATTGAGCACCGACGAGAACGAGAGCCCGGGCGGATACTTGCGGGCCGGGTCCTTGCGGGCCGGCGGGCGCTTCCGCGACTGGTCGTCGCCCGGCGCCTGGTCGTCCTTGCTCTTGTCCCCGCCGAGGTCTTTCAAGGCATCCTTGGCTTTATCCTTGAGCTTGCCCGGGAATTGGGCGTTCGCGGTGCCGGCGTGAAATACAAACAACACGAGAACGCTTACCAACAGTCTGTTCATGATGCTCGCTCCTCTCTTGCAATAGTGCCATGGACACGGCTTTTCTCAACTGCGCCTCCCTAATCCGCCGAAGCGGCACTGTCAAGGCGGATTGACGGTTGCCAATTGACGCTCCATTGACGCATTGACGCTGGGCCACCCAGCCCGCAGATCACTGTATGACGGTATACTTAATCGTTATTCACGGGCTTGCGGCGCTCCATGGGAGGGCGAGCCTCCCGGCGAGCCGCGGCTCGGCAGGAGCCTCGCCCTCCCGACGGGCGCCAGATGGTTTCTGAAACGGCACTCGCCCGGATTCCTCACCGCGGAGCACGCAGAGAACTTAGAGCAGCCTCGCGGCTTCGCCGCTCGGCCGCAACCAAAAAATGACGCTCCAGACGATTTCTGGCATGATTGTTCTGAAAAATAACATCAGCCGGAGGATCGTC
>JAGMDK010000308.1 GCA_023128695.1 Phycisphaerae bacterium | reverse complement strand
CTCTTCGGTGTCTGGACCCTGGGGTGCCGACCCACATGGGCGCGCTCCCACGGTGTTTTCGAACCCTAAGTCCGACAGACTGCTAGGGCGCGCGGCTTTAGCGGAACATGGCCCCCGGAACGACCAAAGGTGGTTACGACCAGCGATTTCAAAGCCGTGCTGGGTAACGTTGCGGCGGGCGACGCGCGGGCGAGCTATGTTGAAGTCGTCGGGCGAAAGTGTTTGGAATTTGTGGACGCGCTGACCACTGACGACTTTTCTGCAATGGGCAAACAACTTGTCCGGATTGTTACAGACCCGAAGACCGCACCCCGGACGAAGCTCCGTGCTGCTGAGGCCGTGCTGAAACAGTTACCGCGCAGCATCGAAATCCTGAAGATCACAAAGGGCGAGATCGTGCCAGTTGTCGCGGACCATATCCAAAAATATCTTCACGCATTCTTGGAAGGCCTTGGCGACGGCGGCGTCAAGCGGATGGCGACCGAACTTCTCGACCTTGCACTCCCGCCGGGTTCAAAAGGTTATGCAACGGCTGTCCGGGCTTCGAGCGCGCTGTTGAAGCTCGGCGGTGACATCGCGAAAGTGCTGGACGAGTTCGCGCAGTCGCCTCCTCTCCCCCGGTATATAGTTGACCCAAGCGACCCGAAGGTCATCGAGACGGAGGCGTACCTACGTGCCATGGAGAAGGAAATCCTGGAGAAAGGCGGCCCCGGCTACCGGTTGCCGGATCCGATATCCGAGCCGCCGGTCCGGGACGACGGCTACGACCTGGACTTGTTGGAGAAGCTGGATGCCGAAGATAGAGCCGCCGCCGCCGACCCAGCGGATAATTGATCATCCGGCGACGGCGAAGATGTCGCCGACCGTGCCGTCATCCTCAACCGCCACGTGGAGGTAGACCGACGTGATTGCGACATTCGCGTGACCGGCCGCGTCCCGGACCTCGGCCAGAGTCCGGCCGGCGGCCAACCAATGCGATACGGCACTGTGCCGGCCGTGGTGAATCGTCAAGTCCGACACCCGATCAGGATCCAACACTCGGCAGGCAACCTTGAAGCGGCTCCGGGCGTACCGAAGCCGGCGGGGCCACCGGCAGAAAACCGGCGTGCAAGAGCTGCGGGAAGTGACGCGTTACGAAGCCGGGAAGCACGCGGCTCGCGACGCGGGCTGGCGATCGAGAGGACTGCGCTGGCTGGACCGTGGTCACGGAGGCCATCAAGGAAAATGGGAATGTAGGGTATATGCTCTATTGACTCGGGCCGGGCACGTGGTTATAAGACGCGCGATCGAGTATTCAGTTCCGAGAGGGAGAACGGGACGGCGGCCGGCGAATAGCGCACCTCAGAAAGCCCGTCGCCGGACAGTGGGCCTTGCTGCGGGGTTGGGCGATGGCCACGAGAAGGTTCGAGAGCAGCTTCGGCTGGATTGCCGTAGTCGCCGCCATCGGCGGTTTGGCTTGGCTCGCAGGGGATTTCCAGCCGGAGAAACGCCGCGCTGTTTCCCCCCATTCCGAGACGCACACCGACCACCTGAGTTGCGGACCGGCGGCCCTGTTGGCGGTGGCGGCCGGGCACGATGCTGACACGGCGTCGCACGTCCGGGCGATCCTGGAAACCGCCGGGCTCGCAACTCGCCCCATCAGCAGTCTGTACGACCTGGCCGCCTGCGCCCGACAGGCGGGGCTCGACCCAATCGGCCTCAAGGTTGAATCGCAGCAGCTTCACCGGCTGCCACTGCCGGCGATCGTCCACATGAAACCCGGTCATTTTCTCGCCCTGATGGACGTACGGCAGGACCGGGTTGTCGTCATCGACCAAGGCTCGGTGAGGCGTGAGATCTCGCGGCGGGTATTCGTCCGCCGCTTCAGCGGCTATGTGCTCTGTTTCAACTCATTCGATTCCTCGAACGGCGCGGGCAGGTCCCGGCAGGAGGAGTAGTGATGGCACGCAAGAGAATAGTCTGGGCAATCGTATCGCTCGCGGTGTTCTCGCTTCCCCTAGCGTTGTGGCGCGGACGACCGCACACCGACCTGAACGAGGAGTTCGGCCTTCCAGGCACCGTCCTGAGTGATCACCAGATGCAGACCGTACTGGGCGGGGCCACTAAGAAGAAGGAGCCGAAGAAGAACAAGCAGTGCCCCACCGAGAAAGGCGCCAAGAAGGGCAATAATCTGCATATTTCGTCCGCGCACGGCAGCGTCGAAACGGATGTTGCGATCTGCACTGTCCAGTCCGCTGATGGGCCGACAATCGGTTTCATGCTTCACTATGACAGCACCAAAGCGGACGGTTCCATCGGCCGGTGGCAGACGGTCTTGGGCTACGGCTGGACACACAACTACAACATCCACCTGATCGTTCGATCTCGCGATGTCTTGCTGCCCGACCGCACTGGCACGCTGACGGGCTTCCGCCTGCGGTTCGACGGTGGGTATATGCCCGACAAAGGGCAGACGCACACGCTGACACGCGTCGATGCCGACACCTTCCTGTTGGAGGAGGTAGACGGGCGGAGTCAGACGTTCGAGCTTTTCGATCCTGCCCCCTGGCCGGAAAACGGCCAGCTTTTCCAATTGACCCGGATAGAGGACGCCCAAGGCCGGATCACCACGCTGAGCTACAGCGCCGGGGGCTTGCTGGAAACGATCGAGGATCCGTACGGACGGCAGGTGAGCCTCACGTACAACGCCAATAACCGCATCGAGACGATCACCAACGCGGACAGCGAGATTACCCAGTTCGAATATCAGGACGCCGACGACGATCTCTGGCGGATCGCCGACCCGCTAGGTTACACGCTGGAATACACGTACGACTCGCAGAACCGCCTGACCACCGAGAAGCTCAAGGATGGCAACACCTGGACGTGTGTCTACAATGGAGCCGGCAAACCGCACCAGTTGATCGATGGTGACGGGCAGGTCCTTGTGACCCTCACCAACCCCCTCAACTGGGCGATCGACATCGACCACGCCCTGCAATTCAACGAGGTCCGCTACATCCCCAGCCAGACCACGGTGACCGACGGACGCGGCAACGTGACCATCTATCACTACGACGAGAACGCTTACATCACGACGACCGAGAGACCGGGCCACCCGGATAAGACGTACGAGTTCAACGACGACCTTCGCGTAACCAGGATCACCGACGAGGAGGGCAACTTCTGGTACTACGAATACGATGAGCACCTAAACACAACGAGGATCACCGACCCGCTCGGAAACGAGACCCAGATGTTCTACGAGCATCCCACTATCCTGAGCCTGCTCACCAAGAAGATCGAGCCCGATGATGACGTGTGGGAATACGAATACGACGCGTTCGGCAACCTGACCATGGAGATCGATCCGATCATCGAAACCCCCGATGACCGGGTGAACGAGTGCGAATACGAATACTACCTCGATCCGCCCCCCGGCCGGCTGATGCGGAAGACCTGCACCGACCGCAACGGCCACGTCACGCAATGGGAGTACAACGAGGACGGCACGCTCTGGCATGAAACGGTCGACCCCGGCGGCTTGGACATCATCACCGAGTACGAATACGACGTCGCTGGCCGGCTTACCCTTCGGAGAGCCTATCGCGGGCCGGGGCCGGCCGACCCGGTCGAGACCGCTTACGAATACGACGCCATGGGGCGACTTACGCAGAAGAGCCTCGATCCCCCCGGCCTGGACCTCACCACGCTATACGAATACGATGGCGAAGGCCGCAGAATCCGCGTGATCAACCCCCGCGGCGTGCCCACTGAGTACGAGTACGATGCCCGCGGCCAGTTGTGGAACCAGATCGTGGACCCAGGGGATCCTCCCGACCACCTGAACCTGACCACCGAGTATGGCTACGACGACTGTGACAACCTGGTCTGGGTCCGCGACCCCAACGGCAACGAGACCACGCATGAGTACGACGACCGCAACCGGCTCGTGAAGACCATCGATGCCGAGGGTTACTGGACGGAATATGAATACGACGATCGCGGCAATCAGACGTTCGTCAAGCGTTCGATCGACCCCGGCGGCCCGCCGTACCGCGTCGCCGAGTACCGCTACGACGAGCTGAGCCGCCGCACGCACGAGATCGTGGATCCGTGGGATCCGCCCGAGCACCTTAACCTAGTGACCGAGTATGAGTATGCTCCACCGGGAGGCGGGTGTTGCCATGGCACGCCGGGCCGGTCGCTCATCCACAAGATCACCGATCCCGAGGGCAAGGTCACGTATTACTACTATGACCAGCTCGATCGGCGGACCAGCGTGGTCGGCAAGGTCGGCGACGTCGAAGACAACGAGGGCGACGCCGACGACGCCATCACCCGCTACGACTACGACTACATGTTCAACCGGATTGGCGTGACGGTCGAGAACGATCCTGATACCGACCTGGTCACGGATTACGCCTACGATGCCGCCGATCGCTTGGAGGTGCAGGTCGTCGGCACCGTCTCCAGCCTGACCACCAGCTACGTCTACGACGGGGCCAGCAACGTCATCGAGGAAACCACGCGGGTCGGCAACGTGATCACGCGCGTCTACGACAAGGCCGATCGCCTCATCAGCGAGAGCGATTCGATCGGCGCCGTCGCCGACTACACCTACGACGAGAACGGCAACGTGCTGACCGAGGCCGACGGCCTGGGCCACCCCTGGACGTACACCTATGACACCGCCGATCGGCACATCACCGCCTGCGATCCGTTGGTCGAGACCCCGACCGACAAGTGTACCACCTACGAGTACGACGCCAACGGCAACCTGATCCAGGTGACGGACAACGAGGGGCTGGTCACGACGTACACGTACGACGGTCTCGATCGGCGTCTATCGATGACCAAGGACCCCGGCGGGGTGGACATCACCATCACGTACGCTTATGATGGGGCCGGCAACCAAACACAGATCACCGACGACAACGGCAACACCACCGCATACGAGTACGACGCGGCCAATCGCCTGACCCGCGAGTTGTACGCCGACGAAACGGACGTCTTGTTCAGCCACGACGCGGCCGGCAACCGGACCAGCCGCACCGATCAGATGGACAACGTCACCAGCTACACGTACGACGACCTGCACCGTCTGATCATGCGTGACTACGCCGAAGAGGTGCCGGTGAACCGGGCCGACACCTTCACCTACGACCGGGCCGGCCGGATGCTCACCGCCGACAACGAGCACAGCCATGTTGGCTACGCCTACGACGACGTCGGCCGGATCACCAGCAGCACGCAGACCGACCTGCCGCTGACGTATAGCTATACCGTCGGCTACGCGTACGATACGCTCGCCAACACCCGCACGCTCACGTATCCCAGCGGAAAGGTGGTGGTCGAGACCCGCGACCTGCGCAACCGGCTGGCCGACGTCAGCGACGCCGCTTCATACGAGTATGACGCCGCCGACCGCGTGCTGACCAAGACATTCGACAACGGCACCGAGGCCCGCTACGGCTACAACGACAATGACTGGATCACCGAGCTGCGCCACGTGGCTCCTGACGGCGTCACCACGTTCGCCGGCTTCGCCCACAACTACGACGCGATCGGCAACCGCCTCAATGCGCGCAACCTCCAGGAGCCCATCCCCTACGACGACGCCAAGCCGGTCACGCAATCCGAGCGGTACGGCTACGACCCGATCTACCGGCTGATCGACTTCAAACGCGGCCAATGGGTCGCCGGCGACATCCCCGTACCGATGCGCGAGCGTACCTGGCAACTCGACGGCGTCCACAACTGGGAGCAGTTCACTATCGCCGACGTCAACGACCCCAGTGAGGACGGGACCTACTGCGACGCGATCAACCAGATGAACGAGTACGACGACGAGTCGAACGACGGCCCCTGCCCGGTGCCGGACGACGACGGTCTGCCGGACGACTTTATGGTCCCGTGCCCGCCGGGGCCGGGCGGCCCGGGCGGCGGCCACAGGCTGGGCTCCCTGGGTCCCGATGACATGGGGCCCATCGATCCCGTTGGCGTCGAGCCCGCCGAGCCACTCGTCGGCGACCCGGCCACCCCGCAAGCCGGCCACAACCGCGCCCACGACAAGAACGGCAACCTGGTCGTTGACGACCCCGTCGATGACGACGCCAAGAAGTACTTCTACGACTACGATCACCGCCCGATCGCCACGGCCACGCTCCGGGCCGAGAACCGCCTGACGCTGGTCAAGCAGGGCGGCGTTGACCTCGGCCAATACTGGTACGACGCCCTCGGCCGCCGCATCCGCAAGCTCGCCGGGGGCGTCTCGACGGTCTACGTCTACACGCGCGATTGGCGCGCAATCGAGGAGTACGAGGACGGCACCCCCGCGCGCAGCTACACCTACGGCGCCTGGATCGACGAGGTCCTCACCATGGACCGCGCTGCTCCTCACGGCGACCGCTTCTACTACCATGCCAACGCCCTGGGCAGCATCATCGCCCTCACCGACGACATCGGCGCACCGGTTGAACGCTACACGTACGATGCCTTTGGCGCACCATCGTTCTTCGATTCATCCGGAAGCCCCATTCCCCAATCCGCAGTCGGCAATCCCTACCTGTTCACAGGCCGGCGCTCTGACGCCGAAACGGGCTTGTACTACTACCGTACTCGCTATCTGGACCCCTCCGCCGGACGCTTCACCACCCGCGACACGATCGGCATATGGGGTGACGGGGATAACCTGGGAAACGGGTACAGCTACTGTCGCAACAACCCCTGGACATTTGGCGATCCGCTGGGGGAGCAAGGAGGGGAGAAGGCAAAGAAGTGTTGCTGCTGCTGCGTTGAAGACCTGGAGATCAAGAATATAAAGAAAATCGATAACGCGACACATTGGGGTCACAGCTTTGACGCCGTGATCGATCTGGAATACAAGAAATGGGACAGAGAGTTCGCGGACTGTACGCTTGAGTGGTGGGAAAGGACCGATCTCCCACCAGCGTGGCAAACTCGGCTCGGTATTAAGGCCTGGACGTGGAATGACCTGTACGCGCGCTTCCCAACCTCGCCCACTTTCGATGGCTGGACCAAGAATCGGAAGAAACCATGTCCTGGAAAAGAAACGGCTACCATCACGGATCCGCCTGCACTAGGAAAACGGCCCGGAAGAAACGTATCTCGAACGCTACAGTTCGCGATCAAAGTCAGCAGCGCACCTGATTGTCCCTGCAAGTGGACATCGATTGTAGTATTCGCAACTCAGAAGCTCAGTATGAAAGGTGGTAAAGGTGATACGGAGAGCTTCAAACACGCTGGTGTTGGGGGCCCCTGGCCTCCCGGAATACCCTAGATCTCGACAAGTTGCGGCGAACGGGTCCCGTTGAGGACGAGACAGCAGAGGCAAAGGAATGCGCTGGATTATCTACCTCAGTCGTTTGTGGATCGCTGTTGTCGTACTGGCACTGTGGAGTGTGGGTTGTGTAACCGGTCCGAGTTTGGACAGAGGCAAGGGACGCGAAATGAAAGTAGGGGATTCAAGCGATCGCCAAGTCGTTGAATGGCTCAAGGCGGTTCCCTTCACGAGCCTGGACAATCATCATCTAGACGAACCTAAAACCGAGGGACTCGGTTACGAAGCATGGGTTCAGGCAGGCCGGGAGATTGAAGGCGGGGAAGCCGTACTGCAGAAACTGCTCCGGACAGCCGATGGGCGTGTGGATCTTCCACAAGTCGCGTACGCCTTGGGGTGGCTTGGCGGAACCTGCAGCGTACCTGTGCTCATCGAGGCGCTTGATAGTGATGACGTACGTGTAAGGATCGAGGCGGCGGCCTCGCTGGGCCGTCTTGGTCATTCGATGGCCATCGAAGCCCTCTGCGAAAGCGTGTATAACGACCCCGACCACAACGTGCGAGCTAACGCTTGCGTAGCGTTGGGTATGATCGGGCATACTCGATCCGAGCGCTGCTTGCAGCACGCTCTAGAGGATCGAAGCGAGTTCGTGGCAAGTTTAGCCCGCGAAGCACTTGACGGGATGAAATAGGCCGGTTGCGATGCCTACACAGGAGAAAAGGGGTCGGGAGTTGTTTTTCAGACGACCGGTGGCATGCCCATCCCGGTGCGCCGGGAGGTGGGCAAGGGAAAGGGCTGAAGAATGTCGATCTGTGACGATCATCATCTCGCGCGGAGTCATGCCCTTTGCGCTGGTTCGCTGGGCGGGATGACTGTTCCACGCCAAGGAATGGACCACCCATTCCCGGGAATGACTCGTCCACTGCTCGGGATGGCCCGTCCGCTCGTCGAAATGCCCCGACCACTTCCGGGAGTGGATCGTCCACGGATGCCGCCGGACCGTCGGGGGAGTTCTCCAGATCACTTGGAGAAGCCTCCGGATGATCGGGAGGTCTCTCCGGATGATCCGGAGAACTCGCCGCGCCGCTCGGAGAAACCGCCGGCACGTCCGGAGAAGCCTCCGGGACGCGCGGAGAAGCCCCCGGATCGTCCAGGGAGCCCAGCAGACCACTCCCGGAAGGCAGTGAATCGGCGCCGGAGCTAGGTCGGCGGGGCTCCGCCCGCCTTGGGCGACTGCCGGGTGAGAGAACGGCGGGCAGAGCCCACCCTACGTCTCAATGTCCGCACTTGAACGGAAGAAACGAATCGAAAAGCTCTCTAACCGAGAAGGAGTAGCGAGATGAACGGCAGGAGCAGAACCCAGACGTTGCTCGCCGCCATGGCGGCGGGAATCTCTCTGTCGGCAGCGCCGGCGGCTTGGGCCGACGGCTTCGCGACCGGGACGGGGCAGATCACCAACATCGAGTACGGCCTGGTCAACCCCGGCGACGGGACCATCAACTGGTTCTGGGACGACGGCTTCGGCGGGCCGGCCTGGCGGGGCGAGGCGTGGGTCCAGGTCAGCGACTCACAAGGCGGGGCCGGCGCCGACTACAACACCACGCCCGACGAGTTCGGCGTCGTCAGCGCCTTCGCCTCGACGGCTCTGGCCTGGGGCTCGGTCACGGTGGATCTGGCCGCGGAAGAGCTCTACGGCGAGGGAAGCGTCACGAACCTTGTTGGTGGGTGGGCGTGGGCTAAACCGTACGGAATGATGTTCGATTACTTCAACATCACCCCGGCCGTCCCCGGCAGTACCGACCCGATCGAGATGTTTTTCTCGTTCGACTACGAGATCCACCTGACCGGGCAGGCGGAGCCGGGCGCACCGTACTACAGCGACGCCAACGTGAACATGTTGCTGGAGTACGAGGACGAGTTTGGTGATTGGCAAATTGTGCCGGGTGGCCCGTTGTCCTACACGGAGATCATCACCGGCAGCGGGACCGAAAGCGAGGACGTGACATTCAACGGTGCCCTGTCGACAATCGTGGCGTTGGACCCGGATGTCATGCACGCGGTCCAGTTCACGGTGTATCCCAATCAGGACACCCCCGAGCCGGCCACGCTGGGACTGCTGCTCGTAGGAGGTTTGCTCGCGCTGCGCCGCCGGGCTGGTCGTACAGCGCGATAGGCTCGTTGTTTGCCGAACAGCCTGGCAGTCCGAAGATCGCGACGCTCCCACGTCAACGACCCTCCCACTGGAGGGGACGCTTACCCCGGCGGCTCTTGGATCGGCGGCGCTCCCAGCGTCGGATTGCCCAAACGCTCAGCGTCGGCGGGCAGGCGGTTAAGGCCAGCAGTTGTTTACGCCACTGAGAGACCAGGTTGGGGGACAGGCCCTCGCGACGGCAGATCGCCGCCAGCTTGCCGTCGGACGGGAGGGTCTCCCGGACGATGCGGAGCTGGTCGGCCGGACGCCACTGCCGACGTCGCTTCTGTTTGCTCATGATGGTTCCTCCTTGCGAGCAAACGCCTGACATCCCTCGAAAGGGCGTCACTGCCTCCCCCAGGAGGAGAAAGAAGCCCCAGGAGGGGGAGTTTGAGGGGGAACCTGCGGAGCCGGTGCCCCCTCAAGACCTTCGGAGAAACCGTCACTATACCAGATCAGCCAAGTGTCTCACTTCCTCTGAAGCGCTACAGTTGGAGAAGCTGGATGGCGAAGATAGAGCCGCCGCCGACCCGGCGGATAATT
>JAGMDK010000307.1 GCA_023128695.1 Phycisphaerae bacterium | reverse complement strand
TGCCGCCTGAAACACAAGGAAATCAAGGGTGTCCTGGAAGAATCGATCTACATGGGCGATATGCCCATTATGATCGGCGGCGGCGAATTCATCATCAACGGAGCGGAGCGCGTCATCGTCTCGCAGCTGCACCGCTCGCCGGGCGTGGATTTCACCGTCGAGTTCGCCGAGTCCGACCGGCCGCTGCACGGAGCGAGAATCATCCCCGAACGCGGCTCCTGGATCGAGATCAACGCGACCCGCAAGGACATCCTGGCGGTCCGGATCGACCAGAGCAGCAAGATTCCCGCCACCACGTTCCTGCGGGCCATGCACGAGAAGTACGGCACGACCGAGGCCATCGTACGTGAATTCTATAAGGTCAGGTCTACTCGGGTCGGCAGCTTGAAGCCGGAGATGTGGGCCGCGGCCCCGGTGGTGGACCCGGAGACGGGCGAGGAACTGGTCGGGGCCGCCCGGCAGATCGGCGAGGCTCTGAACAAGATTCGCGAGTCGTCCCTCAAGCAGGCGGCCGTCATCGTGAAAATGACCGACCCGATCATTCTGAACACTCTGGCCGAGGACTCCAGCCAGACCTACGAAGAAGCCCTCCAGAAGATATATGCCCGCCTGCGTCCCGGAAACCCGGTCCAGTTGGACAAGGCCCGGAAGCTGTTCGATGAGAAATTCTACGACGAGAACCGCTACCGGCTCGGCAAAGTGGGCCGCTTCCGCCTCAACCGCAAGTTCGAGCAGGGCATCGCCGAGTCTGAGATGGTCCTGCGGCCGGAGGATTTCGCCGAATCCCTCCGCTACTTGTTGGCCCTACGCTCCGGCGAAGGGCAGGTGGACGATATCGACCACCTCGGCAACCGGCGGCTGCGGACTATCGACGAGTTGGCGGCCGACGAAATGCGGAAAGGCTTCCTCAAGCTCCGCCGCACGGTCCAGGAGCGCATGAGTCTGAAGGACCCGGAATCGATCGGGAAGGTCGCCGAACTGGTCAACACCAAGAGCGTCTCGAGCGCGATCGACTTCTTCTTCGGGCGCAGTGAGCTGTCGCAGGTCGTGGACCAAACCAATCCACTGTCCCAATTGACGCACGAGCGGCGGCTTTCGGCCCTGGGACCGGGCGGCCTGAACCGCAAGCGGGCCGGGTTCGAGGTCCGTGACGTGCACATCAGCCACTACGGCCGCATCTGCCCGATCGAAACCCCGGAAGGCGTCAACATCGGCCTGATCGCCTCGCTGGGCATCTTCAGCTCCATTGATGAGTACGGTTTTTTGACCACGCCGTACCGCAAGGTCATACGCGGCAAGGTTGACGGCCACGTCACCTTCTTGCGGGCGGATGAGGAGATGAAAAACACCCTGGCGCCGCCGGACGTGGTGGTGATGGAGGACGACGCGCGGGCTGTGCCGCCAGCCATACCCAAGGCCGACTATCTGGCGGCGGCCGGCAAGACGAATGGAAAGCGGAAGTCAGCGAACCTGAAAGGAGGCACGTTGCTGGGGCGGGTCCACGGCGATGTGCGCCAGGTGACCCCCGAGGAGATTAACTTCGTCGATATATCCCCCAAGCAGACGGTCGGCGTCTCGGCCGCGCTGATTCCGTTCCTGGAGCATGACGACGCCAACCGGGCCTTGATGGGCTCGAACATGCAACGCCAGGCGGTCCCGCTGGTGCGGACCGATCCGCCCATCATCGCGACCGGGATGGAGCGCTCGGTGGCGGCCAACAGCGGGATGGTGGTCCGGGCCCGCAAGGTCGGCAAGGTTACCTATGTCGATGCCCGGCGGATCGAGATTGACAACACCGATGAATACCATCTGCGTAAGTTCGTGGGTTTGAATGAGCGCACCTGCCAAAACCAGAAACCGATCGTTCGGCCCGGACAGCGGGTCAAGACGGGTGAGATAATCGCGGACGGGGCGGCCACGAATCAGGGCGAGTTGGCGCTGGGCCGTAACGTGCTGGCCGCCTTCATGACCTTCGACGGCTACAACTTCGAGGACGCGATCCTGATCTCGGAGCGGCTGGTGAAGAACGACGCCTTCACCAGCATCCACATCGAGTCGCACGACATCGAAATCCGCGAGACGAAGCTGGGACGCGAGGAATTCACGCGCGACATTCCGAACGTCTCGGAGCGGGCCCTGGGGAACCTCGACGAGCGCGGCATCGTCCGGCTCGGGACGCACGTCGGCCCCGGCGACATTTTGGTCGGCAAGGTCTCGCCCAAGAGCAAAACCGAGCTGAGCCCCGAGGAAAAGCTGCTTCACGCCATCTTCGGCCGGGCCGGCGAAGACGTGAAGAACGACTCGCTCGAGCTGCCGGCCGGCCAGGAAGGCATCGTCATCGGAGCCAGGCATTTCAGCCGCCGCACGCATCTGAGCGATGAGCAGGAGCGGGAGATCGAACGCCGGCGGAAAGCCTACAAGAGCGAGTGCAACGAGCAGCGGATCAAGCTGTTCCGCCAGATGATCACCGGGATCGATAAGATCACCGAGCAGATGCTGATCGACCCGAATACTCACCAGAAAGTGGGCAAGAGCGAGAATCCGGATGTTATTCTCGAACAGATTGACACGTTCTCGCTGAAGTGGGTCAAGCCGGCTGCCAAGCGGCCCGCGGCCGAGAACGTTTACCAGCAATACTGGCCGCGGATCGAGGAAATCCACAAGGAATGGGAGCGGAAAGACGGGCACATGAAGCGCGGCGACGAGCTGCCCTCGGGGGTGCTCGAGAAGGTCAAGGTGTACGTGGCCACCAAACGCACCCTCTCGGTCGGCGACAAGATGGCCGGGCGGCACGGGAACAAGGGCGTGATCGCCAAGATCATGCCGGAAGAGGATATGCCCTTCCTCGAAGACGGCACCACCGTCGACATCGTGCTGAACCCGCTCGGCGTGCCTAGCCGTATGAACGTCGGCCAGATTCTGGAGACGCATCTCGGCTGGGCCGCGGCGGTGCTCGGCTTCCAGACCATCACCCCAGTCTTCGACGGCGCGTCCGAAACACAGATTCGATTGTGCTTGGATGAGGCCAACGAATACGTTCGGCAGCGGCGCGAAGATCCGGAGGTGATCCGCAACGCGGGCCGGACCGGCGAACTCCTGACCGAAATGCCCCTGACCGGCAAGGTCACGCTGCACGACGGGCGGACCGGCGAGCCGTTCGATCAGCCGGTGACCATCGGGTACATCTACATGTTGAAGCTGCACCACCTGGTGGATGACAAGATTCACGCTCGCTCGACCGGGCCGTACAGTCTGATCACGCAGCAACCGCTGGGCGGCAAGGCCCGCACCGGCGGGCAGCGCTTCGGTGAGATGGAGGTCTGGGGCCTGGAGGCCTATGGCGCCGCCTATATGCTGCAAGAGCTGCTGACGGTCAAGAGCGACGACGTCGAGGGACGCACGAAGATATATGAGAGCATGGTCAAGGGCACGCACACGCTCGACGCCGGCACCCCGGTCTCGTTCGACGTGCTCTGCAACGAGATTCGTGGTCTGGGACTGAACATTCAGCTTGAGAAGCGGCGGTTGCTGTAGCAGCCTGCCGCAAAACTCGGTGCCAGCGGGAAAAAGTAGCGGCCGGGCTCCGTACCGGCCGTAGAACAGCGGAAAACATAACAACCATGACAACGGCCGGTACGGAGCCCGGCCGCTAGAGGACTTTTCGGCGGACTGCCAAGCCGCCGACTGGACCGAGGAGCGTACCCATGCCCGCGGTTGACTACGGCGCCGGTAAGGACATCACTCCGGAAGAACTGACCCAGTTCTATCGGCGGCTCGACCACGATATCGCCGCCCGGCCGGACCAGATTCGGAAAATGATGGTCAACAGTGCGGCGTTCGTGACGGCGCGGGTGGCGGGGGAACTGATCGGGATCGCCCGCGGCGTCTGCGACGGGCTGCGCGGGTACCTGACCGAGTGCAAGCTGGACCCGGCCTACCAGGGTCCGGCCGCGGTCACGCGCACCGACGGTCGCATCGAACACGACACCAACGGGATCGCGAAGGAAATGGCCCGGCGCGTATTGGACGCGATGTATGCCGAAGGCGTGCAACGCGTGGACACGGTCGCGTACGGCACGGAAGTGGACTTTTGCGAGGAACTGGGCTTCAAGCGGGCGGGCGGCCTGGTCGGCGTAACCATGCGAGCCGAGGACTGGGCCGCCGTCAAGAAAACCTGATCCGCGCAATGTGGCACCGGCATCAATGTGGCACCGGCATCCTGCCGGTGAAAACACCGGCTGGAAGCCGGTGCCACACGGAAACCGGCTGGAAGCCGGTGCCACACGGAGACAGGCTGGAAGCCGGTGCCACCCGGCGAGAGTTGGAATACTAACGAGAGGTGATACAGCCGATGGCCGACACTGTTTACGATCGCATCAACGACTTTACGGCGGTTCGTATTTCGCTGGCCTCCCCAAACGACATCCGGAGCTGGTCCTTCGGGGAGGTGAAGAAGCCGGAAACGATCAACTACCGCACGTATCGGGCTGAGAAAGACGGGCTGTTCTGCGAGCGCATCTTCGGGCCCGAACGCGACTGGGAATGCTTCTGCGGCAAGTTCAAGGGCACCAAGCACAAGGGCATGATCTGTAACCGCTGCGGCGTCAAAGTGACCCACAGCCGCGTCCGCCGCAAACGCATGGGGCACATCAACCTGGCGGCCCCCATCGTTCACATCTGGTTCTTCAAGGCCATGCCGAGCCGGCTGGGCACGCTGCTGGACATGAAGACCGGCGATCTGGAGAAGGTGATCTACTTCCAGGACTACGTGGTGGTCGATTCCGGGGCCTCCAAGCTAGAGCGTAAGCAGCTCCTGACCGAGGAGGAGTACCGCCGGGCGATGGAAGAGTACGGCGATACGGGTTTCCGGGCGCTGATGGGGGCGGAGTCAATCCGCGAACTGCTGATGCAGCTCGATCTGGCGCAGTTGTCGGCCGATCTGCTGGATGGGTTGCGGAAGACCGGCAGCAAGCAGAAGATCAAGGAGCTCTCGCAGCAGTTGAAGCTGGCGGAGGCGATCCGGCACAGCAACAACGAAGCCCAGTGGATGGTGCTCGAGGTCATCCCGGTCATCCCGCCGGACCTGCGGCCGCTGGTGCTGCTGGACAGCGGGAATTTCGCCAGCAGCGACCTGAACGATCTGTATCGACGGATCATCAACCGGAACAACCGGCTCAAGAAGCTGATCGACCTGAACGCGCCGGAGGTGATTATCCGCAACGAGAAGCGGATGTTGCAGCAGGCGGTGGACGCGTTGTTCGATAACGGGCGCTGCCGCCGGCCGGTGCTGGGTTCGAGCAACCGTCCGCTCAAGTCGCTGACGGACATGATCAAGGGCAAGCAGGGCCGCTTCCGCGAGAACCTGCTGGGCAAGCGGGTGGACTACTCGGCTCGCAGTGTGGTCGTGGTCGGGCCGGAGTTGAAGCTCCACCAGTGCGGCCTGCCGAAGAAAATCGCGCTGGAGCTTTATCAGCCGTTCATCATCCGCAAGCTGCGGGATCGCGGCCTGGCGGACACGATCAAGAGCGCCAAGAAGATGCTCGAACGGCGGGAGCAGCAGATCTGGGACATTTTGGAGGAAGTGATCTACCAGCATCCGGTGTTGTTGAACCGCGCCCCGACGCTGCACCGCATGGGCATTCAGGCCTTTGAGCCCGTGCTGGTCGAAGGGAACGCGATCCGTATTCACCCCCTGGTCTGCAAGGGCTTCAACGCGGACTTCGACGGCGACCAAATGGCCGTGCACCTACCGCTCTCGATCGAGGCCCAGACCGAGGCGCACGTGCTGATGATGAGCACGAACAACATTTTCAGCCCGGCCAACGGCTCCCCGATCATGTCGGCCTCGCAAGACATGGTGATGGGCATTTACTACCTCACCTGCGCGCACATCGGCGAGCCGGGCGAGCGCGAGGAGGGTAAGGAGCGAGCCTTCGGCACCCCGGAAGAGGCCATGCTGGCTCACGCCCTGGGTCAGATCGGCATGCACACGCCGATCAAGGTGCGCATCCGGGAGAGCGCGGTCGTGGAGGACCGCGACGATCCGCCGAAGCCGGTTCCCAAGGGCAGTTTGATCACGACCACCGTCGGACGCTGTATCTTTAATGACGAGCTCGATCCGATGATGCCGTTCTACAACTATCCTCTCGGGCGTGGTATTTCACGGGTGATCGCGGATTGTCATGCCCTGCTTGGGCGGGCCGCGACGATCCTGCTGCTCGACCTGATCAAGCAGCTCGGCTTCCAGTTCAGCACGCTGGCCGGGCTCTCGTTCGCCCTGACCGACCTGCGGATTCCGGCCGCCAAGCCGAAGATTCTCGAGGCCGCCCAGAAGGTCGTTGACCGCGTCGAGAAGAACTTCGCCAACGGCGTGATCACGCCCATGGAACGACACAATCAGCTCATCGATATCTGGGTGCACGCGCGGGAGAAGATCACGGCGGAGATGATGAAAACCCTTGGTGAAGACTGGCGCGACGACGCCGGCAATGAGACGAAGAAGGGCGATTCGAAGGCCAAGCCGTACCTCAACCCGATCTTTCTAATGACCGAATCGGGGGCCCGGGGCTCGGTGGACCAGATCCGGCAGCTCGCCGGAATGCGGGCCCTGATGGCCAAGCCTTCCGGCGAGATCATCGAGGCCCCGATCAAGGCAAACTTCCGCGAGGGATTGAGCGTGCTCGAGTACTTCAGCTCGACGCACGGGGCCCGCAAGGGATTGGCGGATACAGCGTTGAAGACCGCCGACTCGGGCTACCTGACGCGCAAGCTGGCCGACGTGGCCCAGAACGTGATCACCAACGAAGTAGATTGCGACACGCACCAAGGCATCACCAAGAGCACGATCTACAAAGGCGAGGAAGTCGACGTCAAGCTCTCGGCGCTGATCGTCGGCCGCGTGGCCCGCGACACAATCCACGACGTCCGCAGCGACGAGATCATCGTCCGCGAGAACGAAGTGATCACACCAGAGATCGCCCGCCGATTGGAGACCAAGCCGGAGGAGGGCGGGTTGGGTCTCGACAGCATCCGTGTCCGCGGCCCGCTGACCTGCGAGAGCCGCATCGGCGTGTGCGCCAAATGCTACGGAGCCGACCTCTCCACCGGGCGGCTGGTCGAAGAAGGCTTGGCCGTGGGTATCATCGCCGCCCAATCCATCGGCGAGCCGGGCACCCAGCTCACGATGCGGACGTTCCACACGGGCGGAGTCGCCAGCCGGGCCGTGACCGAAAGCGAAATCACCGCTTTCCAGGCCGGCACGCTAGAGTACCACAACCTCAACGCGATCGAGGTACAGGATGAGACGGGTAAAACTATCTTCCGCGTCCTGAAGCGCAATGGCGAACTCGCGATCAATGACGACAAAGGCCGCGAGCTCGAGCGCTACAAGGTGCCGTACGGCGCCGCCGTGCTCTTCCCCAACGGGGAGAAAATCCAGCCCCGCACCGTGATCGTGCAGTGGGACGCCCACTTCACTCCAATCCTGGCTGAGAAGGATGGCTTCGTCCGCTTCCAGGACATCGTCGATGGCGAGACGGTGCGGCAAGAGCAGGAAGGCCGCGAGGGCAGCAAGTACGTCGTCGTCGAGCACAAGGGCGACAAGCATCCGCGCATCATCATCGAAGACCAGGGAGGCGAAATCCGCGACTTCCACCACCTGCCCGCCAAGGTCCGCATCGAGGTCAAGGAAGGCGACCCGGTCAGTCCCGGCGGTCTGCTGGCCCGCCAGCCGCGGGAAATCGCCGGCACGCAGGACATCACCGGCGGTTTGCCGCGCGTGACCGAAATCTTCGAGGCCCGCAAGCCGAAGGAACCGGCCGTGATGGCCGAAATCTCGGGCCAGGTCGCACTGCAAACCGATCGGCGGCGCGGCAAGATGACCATCATCGTCAAGTCGGAGAGCGGGATGGAGCGCGAGCACCACGTCCCCCAGGACAAGCAACTCCTGGTCCACGCCGACGACCTGGTCGAGGCCGGCACGGCGCTGATCGACGGCCCGCTCATCCCGCACGACATCCTGCGGATCAACGGCGAGGAGGACTTGCAGCGCTACCTGCTAAAGGAAGTGCAGTCGGTCTATCGTCAGCAGAACGTGACCATCAACGACAAGCACATCGAGATCATCCTGGCCCAAATGACCCGCAAGGTGAAGGTCGACAACGAAGGCGATTCGCGCTTCCTGCCGAACGAAGTGATCGACAAGTTCCGCTTCCGGGACGAAAACCTGCGGCTGGCGAAGAGCGTCAAGATTGCCGACGCCGGCGACACCGACTTCGAGGTCGGCCAGATCATCGGCAAGGATGAACTCACCTTCAAGAACGAAGCGGTCGAGGCGGACGGCGGCCTGCCGGCCAAGGGCCGCAAGCCCAAGCCGGCCACCGCCCAGACACTGCTGCTCGGCATCACCAAGGCGAGCCTGCAAAGCGAATCATTCATCTCCGCCGCCTCGTTCCAGGAAACCACCAAGGTGCTCACGCAGGCCTCGCTGGCCGGCCAGGAAGACCGCCTCGTGGGCCTGAAAGAAAATGTGATTCTGGGTCGGCTGATCCCGGCGGGCACCGGCTTCAAGGGCTATCAGGAAATGAAGATCAGCGTCGAGCATGAGATGGGAGAGGTACCCGCGCGGACGTTCATCGAAAGTTCGGAACAAGCCCTCTTCGGAGCTGCCCGCGCCGCCGCGGAGAGCCTGTTACCGAACCCCACCCCGGCAACCAGCGAATCGCCACTGAGCACATGAGCGTGGGAACGTGGGAACGTGACACGTGGGAACGTGGGAACGTGGGAACGTGGGAACATAACGCGTGGAAACGTTGGAATCTGATACGTAGCGCGCAACATAAGTATGAACCAATAGGGTAATTTGAACTAGAGATACAGAACAGAGGCGCAAATGGCCCGCGCCTCTTTTCTTTTTGACTAGTATCGCCCCTTGTCACGCAGTCACGTTCCCCCGCGCCACATTCTCACGTTCCCATGTGTCACGTTCCCACGTGTCACGTTCCCACGCTCCCACGTTCCCACGCAGTTACCCCCCCGGAATGCTGTATTTGGCCATCTTGTCGCGTAGCGTTGTGCGGGGGATGCCCAGACGCTGGGCGGCGCGGGCTTGGTTGTTGCTGCACTGGCGCAAAGCGAGCAGGATCATCCGCCTTTCGATGTCGGCGACGGTATCGGTCAGACACAACCGTCCGTTTTCCCCCAGTTCGACCGCGGGCACCGCGGCGGCCTCTCCCCCGCCGACGGTTCCAAGGGGGAGAATATGCTCGGGACGAATCTCGTCTCCGTTGCAAAAGGCCAAGGCGCGTTCGAGCACGTGCTCCAACTCCCGCACGTTCCCGGGCCAGCTATGACGCACCAACTCGTCCATCGCGTGCGGGGTAATATGCATGGCCTCCGACCGCTCTGCCTGACTCTGCATCCCGCTCACGGCCTCACGAATCAGGGCCGCGTGCTTCTCCACGAAGTGCCGAGCGAGGACCGGGATGTCGTCCGGCCGATCGCGGAGCGGCGGAATCGTCAGGCTGATGACGTTCAGCCGGTAATAGAGGTCTTCGCGAAAGCGGCCTTCCTGGACCAGCTTGAACAGATCGCATTTGGTCGCGCACAGCAGACGCACGTCTACCCGGACGGGCTGTTCTCCGCCGACCCGCTCGAACTCCTGCTGCTCGACGACCCGCAGCAGCTTGACCTGCAATTCGGTGGGGATGTCGTCCACTTCGTCCAGCAGCATGGTGCCGCCGTTAGCCAACTCGAACCGACCCGCCTTCTGGCGAATGGCACCGGTAAACGCGCCTTTTTCGTGCCCGAAGAGCTCGCTTTCCAGAACCGTCGGCTGCAACGCCGCACAACTGAAGCGGACGAGCGTCTTTTCCGCCCGCGGGCTATGGTCGTGGATGGCCTCGGCGAAAAGCTCCTTGCCGGTCCCGCTCTCGCCGCACAATAGAATCGTGCGGCTGGTCGGGGCCACGCTACGGAGCTGCTGGAAGAGCCGACGCATGCTCTGGCTGCGAGCGATCAGGCGCCCGAAGGTCTCGACCAGGTCGTCGCTCTCCGGCGACCGGCGACTCGCGAACAGGCGGTCCAGCTTGGCGATCAGCTCCTGGGTGGTGAAGGGTTTGGTGATGTAGTCATAGGCGCCGCGTTTGATCGCCAGGACCGCGGTATCCACCGTCGCATACGCGGTCATCAGGATGACCTCGATCCCGGGATGGACCTGCTTGACATAGGTGAGCAGGTCCAGGCCGCTCATGCCCGGCATCCGCACGTCGGAGACCACGACGTCAATCGGGCGGGTGTCGAAGATGCGGCGGGCGGTTTGCGCGTCGGCGGCTTCGTAGACTTCGTAGCCGTGCTCGCTCAATTCGATCTGAAGCGTAATACGTTTCAGTGGTTCGTCATCGACGACCAGGATGCGCGGACGCATACCAATACCTCACCCTCAGCGCGGCCGGACTGACACTTACCACTTGCCGGCCCGACCGGCACGCTCCATTCCAACGGAAAGTCCCATTCGGATCAAGCTCGTCTGAATAACATTGCAGATGGCAGAGTTTAAGGCCAATCGCGCGGGCCGCAGGAGAGAAGCAGGCCGTCGCCGGTGATGGGATGGCGCTCCAGAACCTTCGCGATCGACTCGGCCGTCACGGCCTCGACCGCCGCCAGGCGCGCGTCGGCGGTGCGGAGGTAGCCGCGCGTCTCGATGTCGTCGACGAGGTGCATCAGCCGCGTGCGGGGATTCTCCGCTTCCAGGGACAGGTGCGTCCGCCGCTGGTTTTTGACGCGCTGGATTTCGTCGGGGCGGAAGCCGTGGTCCACGACCTCGCGGGCCTGGGCGCGCAGGGCGTCGAGCATTTCGTCGCAGCGTTCGGGCTCGCCGTCGGCGAAGAGGGCCAGCACGCCGCGGTCACGGTAGGCAATCCAGACGCCGCCGGCCTGGGTACAGATGCCTTTTTGCACGATATTCCAATAGCAGCGTGAATTTCCGCCGCCGAAGAGGCCGGTGAAGGCTTCGAGTGACTCCTCGTCCGCATGGCCGTGCGGGATGGACGGGTAGAGCAGCAGGATAGATTGCTGTTTGAACCGGTCCAGGAGCAGCTTCCGCGCGCCGCTCGACAAGGGCGGCGGCTCCTCGCCAGGCACGCTCCCGGCGGGCGCACGTTCCCATTGACCACAGTAGCGCCCCGCCGCGGCAAACACTGCCTCGGGCTCGACAGCGCCGGCCGCGAACAAACACACGTTCGCGGCGGCGTAGCGCCGGCGGTGATAGTCCACCAGCAGCTCATGCGGCAAACCCTGGATCGTCTCCTTTTCGCCGAGGATTTCATGCCCCAGTGAGTGCTCGCCGAAAACGGCTTCGTGCACGAAGTTCCACACGATCCGGTCGAAGTTGTCAGCGCTCATCGCGATTTCCTCGAGGATCACGTTCCGCTCGGTCTCGAAGTCGTCTTTCGGCAGGCTCGGACGCATCATGTCGGCCAGCAGCTCGATCTGCTCGTCCAGGCGCGCCCCGGGCACCCAGCCGTAATACACAGTGTGCTCTTTGCCGGTGAAAGCGTTGTAGATACTGCCGAGCTCATCGAAGCGCACATTGATGTCGTGCCAGTTGCGGGTGGCGGTCCCCTTGAAGCACATATGTTCCAGAAAGTGGCTCACGCCGTGCTGCGGGGGGAATTCGTGCCGGGAGCCGGTCCGCGCCAGGAAGCCGACGGCAGCCGAGCGGACCCGCGGCATGACCTCGCAAACGACGCGTAAGCCGTTGGGCAAATCGTGGGTGACGAATTGTGATTGCATGGGCGGTGGCTACGCTAGGTTCATCGTCATCAGGAACAGCCGGTTGCTCTCGATCTTGGCGAGCCGGCTGCGGAACGGTCTTCTCTCCTTCTATCCCGGTCCGGTGAAGTTGTCGTCGAAGCGGGTGAAGTCGTCCGCGTCGATGTCCCCGTCGCCGTCCAGGTCGGCGCACTCACACCCGGGCGGCGCAAGCCCGCCGGAACCGGTGAAACACCTCGCGAAGGTGGCGAAATCGTGCAGGTCCACATCGCCGTCCTCGTCCAGGTCGGCGAACTGAAGCACGAACACGCCGCTGTCGCCGAAGGCCAGCCCACTGTCCGAGGGGTTCTGGCAGAACATGTCCAACGTGAACGGCGCACTGTCTTCCCACACGAGCCCACTGTCCGAGGGGTCCTGGCAGAACATGTCCAACGTGAACGTCGGGCTGTCGGACCAATCCAGCTCGCCGAGCGCGGGGCTCACCAGCGCGGATGCCGCACCGATGGTTATGAATGCTATCGCTCGTTTCATTAACATCGCAACTTACTCCTTCAATCGACTGCCGGCCCCAATGGGGCAAACCTCAGTCGAATACACTACATGTTCCCCGACCGGGGCACTTGCTGCATAAGGCGGCCGAGGTGAATCGAAACATCCGCCTCCCGCATCCACCAATGCGGAAGAACCGGAGCACGGCTCGGACGCTCGTTTATCGTTCGGGCCCCTGTACCTCCCCGCGGAGGGGCTAACGCGAGAGTTATCGAGCCGGCTGGCGAATCTCGTAGCGATCGGCCACCCGCCTGGCTTGTCGCCTGCACGGTGGGGAGCTATAATAAAAACATGGTCTCGATTCAGGGCAAACTGATAGATCCATGGCACGTCGAGCTTGCCGAACCCGTACCGTCGGGAGAGGAGTCCATCCAGGTCCGCCTGATCGATCCGAGCCCGGCCCAAGACCCCGATGTCGGTCTTCTGACCCGTAACCCGGCGTTCGACTTCCTTCGTGATGAGCCCGACCTCTATGAGTAGTCTCAGGCCCGGCGACGTGGTTCTGGTGGCAGTGCCGTTCACTGACCTGTCACGGAGCAAGAAGCGCCCCGCGGTCGTTCTGCTCTCGCGCGGCCGGGACCATCTGGTGGCGTTCTTCACCTCGCGTCTCGCACAAGCCGGGCAGGACGACGTCGTGATTAATGCGTCCCCGGACAACGGCCTGGCCGTGGACTCCGCGGCGCTTGTCACCAAGCTGTTCACGCTCAACGAGTCCCTCATTGTGCGGACCCTCGGGCACTTGTCTGGACCTGACCACCGTCTCATCGTGGAGCGCCTCGTCAATCTCCTCCGTCCGACCGTCAATCTCTAGCCACTACTCTCTTCGGACCGCGAGGGGGAAAAAGGGTTAAAGCTCAAAAGAGCAAAGCATTACGGAGTCCCGGCCGCACAACGAAACCCGATGTAGCTGCAGCGGATGGACGGCGTGACGCTGTCCCGGTCGGCCGAGCGGCAGTACGCTGCGGTGAGGTCCCACGAGCCACCGCGCAACACGCGGTAGGTACCTGACGCAGGTCCTGTCGGGTCAGGTGGACTTCCGGCATTGACGTAGTCCTGATAGTACGAGGAATCGTACCAGTCGAAGCACCACTCCCGCACGTTGCCGCTCATGTCGCGGGGGCCGTAGAAGGACTTTGCATCCTGCGTCTGGTATTCGGTCATAGCGTCCGGCCAGTTCCAAACGGCCTTCTGCTGGAGCGTCCCGTCGTAGAACCCCCCGGGTGTCGTCTCCGGGCTCGGCCCGGAGTCCCATGGGTCGCCGCTACTCTGGTAGTTCGCCCAGGGGCCGCTGATACTGTCGGAATGGAACCCGTAGCGGTAGTGCTTCCGGATGGTAGGGTCCCAGGCGGCGGCGTACTCCCACTCGGCCTCGGTCGGCAGCCGGTACGTCCCGCCGGTGACGGTGCTCTTCCACACGCAGTAGGCGGTGGCGTCATCATAGTTGACGTAAACCACCGGATGCTGCTCAAAGCCTGGGACGACTGTGTAAATGTAGCCACCGTAGCCATCGGAGACGCGCGTGATCTTCTGGTCGGCGACCCAGTGGTCGTCGTTGCCGCCGCCGTTGAGGAACTCGGCATACTGCGTGTTGTTCACTTCGTACCTGCCGATCCAGAAGCCCGAGAGTATGACGGTGTGGACGGGGAGCTCATCCGACCCTCCCTCATTCCAGGGGTCGCCCATCTGGAAGGTGCCGGGTGGGATGAACATTATCGGCCCGGTGCCCTGAAGATCGTCCGCGAAAACGCGCACCTGAAAGCTGCTCCCGCTGAGGCCGGGGATGTCCAGCCGGGCGTCCCAGACGATCAGCTTGCCTGCCCCAGGCGTAATCCCCGCGCCCACGTCGCCGGTGAGGCTCAGGACGGGCACGCTCCAGGTGACCCCGGCGTCCAGGCTGATCGCCACCCAGACGGTGCAGGCGTCGGCGTCGGCGTCGGCCAGGTCGTAACCGATGTTGACCACGGCACAGGCGGTCGGCTGGTTGGCCGTCACGTTGGAGACCACCGGCGGGTTGTTCTGCGCCATGGCAACGCCGCTGCCAAGCACAAGAAGGCAACCGATTGTAAGAATGGAGACCGTTCGCATCACTTCCTCCTTATTGTTGGAACACAGCATCGAGAGATCCACAAAGCAGAACGATCACCCGCCTCGTAGATGAGGGTAAAGCCCTACCTTACAGATAGTACGATTGGGGCTCCGGTCTGTCACGCCTCTGGGACTATTGTTTCCTTAACAGTCCGCCGCAAAAGTCCTGTAGCGTCAGGCCTTCGAGCCTGACGTCGTTACGCGCGGGCGTTTTACCCGTGGTTTACGGCCGGTACGGGGCCCGGCCGCTACATTTCCAGCCGCTACGCCAAATTCATCGTCATCAGGAACAGCCGGTTGCTCTCGATCTTGGCGAGCCGGCTGCGGAACGGTCTTCTCTCCTCCTATCCCGGCCCGGTGAAGTTGTCGGCGACGCCGGCACCGATCAGAGCGAGCATTGTCGTTCTTTCTTTCGTTCGTTTCATTGATGACATAACAACTGAACTCCTTGAACCGACTGGCAGCCCCACTCGGGCCGATCTCAGTCGCCGCTCCTGAATCTGCGCAATCTGCGTAATCTGCGGATCCTTCTCAGTCCGCAGATTTCGCAGATTTCACAGATTTATCTTGGGTGCTGAAGATCAGACGCTCGTACTCCAATGAGCCGGCCCCGAAGTTGATCAGCAGGCCCACCTCTATGTCGGAGGCCCTAAGGTAATTGATAACCTGAGCCCGTTCCCGTCCCGTGAGTTCGCCCAGGGCTTTGAGCTCTACGATCACCGCGTCGTAACAGACGAAATCCGCCCGGTAGTACGTGCGAAGCTCCTTGCCCTTGTAACGGATGAGCAGGTCGACCTCGCGGCGGTAGGGGATTCCCCGCAGCGACAGCTCCCACTCCAGGGCCTCCTGGTACACAGCTTCCAGGAACCCGCTGCCGAGTTGGCGGTGAACCTCCATCGCCGCCTCGATGATCGCATACGTCCGCGGATCTCGTTTATCATTCACTGTCTTCTTCCCATCTGCGTAATCTGCGTAATCTGCGGACAAAAGAGCAAAGCATTACGGAGTCCCGACCGCTGGCTCGGAGTTCCACGGGTCGCTGCTGAAGTTCAGGGCGGGCACGTTCCAGGTGGCGCCGGCGCCGAGCACCAGAAACCAACTGATTGTGAGAATGGACATCCTTCGCAACGCTTTCTCCTCATTGTTGAAACACAGCATCGAGAGGTCCACAAAGCAGAACCATCACCCGCCTCGTGGATGAGGGTGAAGCCCTGCCTTGTATATAGATACGATTGGGGCTCCGGTCTGTCACCCCTCAGGGACTATTGTTTCCTTAACAGTCCGCCGCAAAAGTCCTGTAGCGTCAGGCCTCCGAGCCTGACGTCGTTACGCGCGGGCGTTTTTCCCGTGGTTTACGGCCGGTACGGGGCCCGGCCGCTACATTTCCAGCCGTTACGCCAGGTTCATCGTCATCAGGAACAGCCGGTTGCTCTCGATCTTGGCGAGCCGGCTGCGGAGCAGTTCGACCGACTCAACCGGGTTCATGTCGCTCAGCACGCGGCGAAGCATGTAGATCTTCTCCAGCTCTTCCGGGTGCAGCAGCAACTCCTCCTTGCGGGTGCCCGAGGCGGAGATGTTGATCGCCGGCCAGATGCGCTTGTCGACCAGTCGCCGATCGAGGGCCAGCTCGGAATTGCCGGTGCCCTTGAACTCCTCGAAAATGACCTCGTCCATCTTCGAGCCGGTGTCGACTAGGGCCGTGCCGATGATTGTCAGGCTGCCGCCCTCCTCGATATTTCGAGCCGCGCCAAAGAAACGCTTCGGCTTCTGCAAGGCGTTGGCGTCGACGCCGCCGGTCAGAATCTTGCCCGAGTGCGGCACCTCGGTGTTGTAGGCTCGGGCCAGACGCGTAATCGAGTCGAGCAGGATGACCACGTCGTTGCCGAACTCGACCAGCCGCCGGGCCTTGTCGATCACCATCTCGGCCACCTGCACGTGCCGGCTGGCGGGCTCGTCGAACGTGGAGCTGATCACCTCGGCCCGGGTGGACCGCTGCATCTCGGTCACTTCCTCCGGCCGCTCGTCGATCAGCAGGATGATGACCTTCGCATCATCGTGGTTGTCCGAGATCGCGTTCGCCATCTTTCGCAGCAGCACCGTCTTGCCCGTCCGCGGCGGGGCCACGATCAGCATGCGCTGCCCCTTCCCAATCGGCGTCACCAGGTCGACGATCCGCATGTTCAACTCGTCCGGCGCCGTCTCCAGGAAAAAGCGCTCGTCCGGATGCAACGGGGTCAAGTCCTCGAAGTTGGTCTTCTCGGTGACCACGTCCGGGCTCTCGTAATTGATCGCCTCCACCCGCAGCAGGGCGAAATACCGCTCCGACTCCTTCGGAGGCCGAATCTGCCCGGCCACCACGTGCCCGTTGCGCAGCCCAAAGCGGCGAATCTGCGACGGACTGACGTAGATGTCGTCCGGGCACGGCAAATAGTTGTATTCCGGGCTCCGCAGGAAGCCGAAGCCGTCCGGCAGCACCTCGAGCACGCCCTCGCCAAAGAGCAGCCCGTTCTGGCTGATTCGCCGCTTGAGAATCTGGAAGATCAAGTCCTGCTTCGGAAGCCCAACGTACTCCTCGATGCTCTCCTTCTTGGCGACCTCGTGCAACTCGGCCACGGTCATCTTCTGGAGGTCGGTGATGTGCAGCTCGCCGCGCTTGACGCGTTCGTACTTTTCGTGCGTCTCGCGGTCGATGGGCGAGCTCTCGTCGTGCTCGCCCTTCCTCCGGCGGCCCTTCTTCTTGGGCGCTTCGGACGGAGCCTCCTCCTTCAACTCCTCGGCGGGCGGCTCTTCGGGCGCGGCTTCCGTCTCGTCCAGAGTCTCGGTCGCGACGAAGCCGGTGTCGGCCTCCGGGACCGTCTCGGGCTCAGGCGCAGCCACCTTTTTCTTTCGCTTCGGTTTCATTTCGCTCTCGGCCGCCTCGGCCACGGCGCTCTCGCCGTCGTCCGGGATGCTTTCGATTACGTCTTGCAGCTTCTTTTTGCCGCGCGTACGTGAGGTTGCCTTCGCCATGCTGAACTCCCAATAAAGGCGCGGGATACAATCCGCCTGCTTCACTCTGAAACAGAGTGCCGCGCCATAATCTTCTGAAGGATGCCGGCCACCTGGGAACCGATTTGCTCCGCCAGCCCGTCGTTATGCACGACGAACTCTGCCCGCGAACGCTTCTCGTCAAGTGTTATTTGCCACCGCTCTCGCCGCCGCAATTCCTCGGCGTCCCACCCGCGACTTTCCCGGAGCCGACGCATCCTCCGCGCCGCGCTCGCGTCTACAAAAACAACCGTACTACACTCGCGATCGAGATTACTTTCGAACAGGAGCGGGGAATCGATGACGATGGCTTTGTGCGCTGAATTATCTTCAACCGCTATTATCATAGCCTTACGGCGGCGAGCAATCAAGGGGTAAACCAAACCTTCCAGACGCCGTTTTTGTTCCGGGGCGTCGAACACGATTTCCGCCAGCCGCTCCCGATTGGGCTCCCCGGCTTCGTCCACCAGATCCTCGCCCCACCAATCCCGGAGTGTCTGGAGCACTTCCGGCAGTCGCAGAACTTCGTGGTTCATCCGGTCCGAGTCGATGACCAGACACCCCAGCCGCTCGAATTCCGCCGCCACCCGCGACTTTCCCGCGCCGATTCCTCCACATAATCCAATAATCGGCTTGCCGCGGCCCATGCCTACACCCCGAAAGTTAGTACTTTGTCAACGTCAAACATGCGGGCTGATTCGGGAGGGCGAGGCTCCTGCCGAGCCAGGATCGCCATGGCTCGGGAGGGCGAGGCTCCTGCCGAGCCAGGATCGCC
>JAGMDK010000306.1 GCA_023128695.1 Phycisphaerae bacterium | reverse complement strand
CGGCACACTGAATTAGCCGCGTTAGCCCGCGCGGTCGTTCGCGGTCTATTGCGGTCCTCTCTCGCGGGGCACCGCGCCGGCTGGGGGCTTGCTTAGCCTAAACTCGTCGAGGATGTCGCCGCCGAGGGCGATTTGACGTAGGGTCAGCTCGTCGCCGTCGATGGTGACGTGCGTGAAGCTGTAGTGCTGGTAGTCGAGCACGGCGACGTAGTCCGGAAGCGCGCCCTTGGGTTCATAGAGGGTAGCGCCGCCGGCGGCGGTGATAATGTAAACAACACCCTCCCGGGGCGCGACAATCTGACCGCCGAGCAGTGGCTTCGTCCGCTGATAGCTGTGGTCGTGGCCGGTGAAGACGAGATCGAGGCCCACCTCCTCGATCACCGGCACGAGCGTCCGGCGGACCCGCTCATCTGGTTTGTACTTCCCGCCGGTGTAGGGCGGATGGTGAAACGCGACGAACTTCCAGCGTGGTCCGGGCTCGGCCATGACCGCGCGCAACCAGGGAGCCACCTTCTCGCCGAGGATGGCCTCGTCCACGTTGGTGTCGATTACCGCAATGCGGCTGGAGGCGTAGTCGAACCAGTAGTTCAAGTCCTCGCCCAGGCCCTCCGGCCCGTTGTCCGGCACCTCAAAGACCTCCTGGTACGCGGCGGCGTTGCCGTCTTGGTCAATCTCATGGTTGCCCAGGCAGGGCCAAAAGTTGATCCGCGGCAGCAGGTAACGGTAAGGCTTGAAAAAGCGTTCGCCGAACTTGCAGCGCTCACCGTCGCTGTAGATCAGGTCTCCAGTGTGCAGCAGGAAATCGGGGCGGGGTTCAAAGCGGGTCATATCCGCGGCCAGGGAGTACTGCGCCTTCGTGCCTCGGCCGCTGTCGCCGAAGACGATGAAATTGTAGCGCCGGCCGGCGGTTCGGTTGGTCTGAAAAGCCAACTCGTCGGTGAGATAGCGATTACCGAGTTGGATGCGATAGGCATAGCCGCGGCCGGGCTCGAGGCCGTTAATGCGCACGCGATTTCGTCGGCCGTCCGTCGCCGCGTCTTGCGTACGGTCTTCACCAGCGACGGTGACGATCACGCGACACGCGGCGGGGCGGGTGGTGTACCAGACCAGGGTAACGCCGTCCTCGCTCGCCATTTGGACCAGGGGCCCCTCGTTGATGCGGATCGGAAGAATCCAAGGCGCCGCGGCGTAAAGACAGATCGCCACGACGAGCAGGATGATAACCCAGAGCAAAACCGCGCGGGGGTGAGCCGCGGCCCGGCTGAGAGCGGTCGGCACGTCTCTGTTGAAGGCCATCTTGCTCCTTGAGAGCCGCTTCCTCCGACGGCGTTGCCACGGCGTCGGCGTGTCAGCGTGTGTCTGGCGCGGAGGGGTTGGGGTTGCCGGTTCCATGATCGCTGAGTTTCTCGGCCAGCCGCCGAGCGACGTTGGGCGGGACCAGTTGTTCGATCCGGGCCAGGTCTCCGCCGCCCATTTCATAAATCTGCTTGATATAGGTGCTGGAGGTTAGCACGTGCTGGTCGCTGGTCATCATGAACACGGTTTCGACGCCGCCGACCACCCGGTTCAGGTTGGCGAGCTGCACCTCGTTGCTCAAGTCGGCCATGTCGCGAATCCCGCGGAGCAGCACGTCCGCGCCACATTGCCGGACAAAATCGATGGTCAGGCCGTCGTACGTGGCGGCCCGCACGTTTGGTAGTTGCTCGATGTGCGGCTGGAGCAGTTCGAGGCGCTCGTGAGGCGTGAAAAACTCCTCCTTGTCGGGGTTCACGCCGATGCCGACGATGAGTTCGTTGAAGATGCGTGCTCCCCGCCGAATCACGTCCAGATGGCCGAACGTGACGGGATCGAACGAGCCCTGATAAACGGCGACGACGTGTCGACTTACCTGCGTCATTGAAAGGCTGCTTTGCTTCTGAGATTACTGGTCCGCTCCGTCGCGGTGCCTGTAATGCTAGCGGCGGGGGGTGATCTTGTCCAAACGGCGGGCAAGGCCCACCATCCTGGGGTGGGCGTCAGGAAAGTGGG
>JAGMDK010000305.1 GCA_023128695.1 Phycisphaerae bacterium | reverse complement strand
CCACTATGTTGACGCTCACCCACCATCCTGCACTTCCACGGCCGCTACATTTTCCGACCGGCCGCTACATTTTCCGGCCCGGCCGCTACATTTTCCGGCCCGGCCGCTACATTTTCCGGCCCGGCCGCTACATTTTCCGACCCGCCGAATGCGTCATGTACCCGGCGGGTCTTCGCGTCGTGTCAGGATGTGCATGCCCGCGGTCGTACCGACCATTTCGTAGCGCTGCTGAATCCAGCCGGCGAAATCGCTTACCGGGGGTGTCATCATCGCCTCGTAGTCGCCCGTGGAGATGACAAATACCTGGGGCGGGCTGCGGCGGATGTCGGCCATGGCCCCGTCGACGATGAACTGGGCGTGCTGGCCGACTTGCCCGCGTTTCTCAAGCGTGGCGTAGCGCGAAGCCGACCGCCGATAGGACCAGCGGTAGGTCCCCGGGCACCAGCCCCAGACGTAGATGGTGTCGCTGGGCTCGGTCAGGCGGAGGATTTCAGCCGCCCGCAATTCGTATCCGGCCGGCTCGCTCCGCTGGAAGGCGTACCAGTGGGGCTTGGTCTGCCAGGCGCGCACGGCATTTTCCAGACTTGCGAGCTCGAACGTTCCCAGCACGTAGGCCCATACGACAACCACCAACACTGCCAGGGGCCGCGCGGTCAGGACGGAGCGCAAGCCGCGCCGGGCGGCGAGCAGGTGCAGCGGGTAGAGCAGCAAGAGCCCGAGTGCCGGCAGGGCGGGCATCAGGTGGTGTCCGCGCCGCCCGGGGCTCACGCAGGCCAGGTAAACCGCCAATAGGAACCAGAATATGAAAAGTCCGAGGCCGTGCCGGGTGGCCGCTGTCGTCGGCCGGGTCGCTCGCCGCCAGAGCCACGTTATCACTCCGCAGAGCAATCCGAAGCCGGCGATGAGCAACACGCCGGCCAGATCACTCAGCACCGGCTCGTAGATGTGCAGGGCGCGATCGACGCGCAGCCAGGTGGCGTCGCCAATCTCGAAGTAGGCCCGGTTGAACTTTCCGACCGCGAACGCCGCTTCGCCGAGGCCGCCCTGGGCCGTCAACACGCTCGCGGCAGCCAGGGGGGCGATGACCCAACCGCACCCGGCGATCAGCCACGGCTTCCAGCCGCGCAGTCGCGTGTCCGGCGCGCGGCCGGCGCCACGGGTTTTGCGGGAGCTTTTCGCCGCACGCCATTGTATCCAGGCCAAGTGGACCGCTCCGGCGAGTGAGACGGCTAAGCCCGCTTGCTTGAACAGCGGCGCCGCCCCCGCCGCCAGCCCGGCCAGCAGCAGCCAGGCGTTCCCTCTCCCGCGCAGCCAGCGCAAGTAGCCGAGCAGGGCCAGTATTTCGCAGGTAACGACATAGGTTTCGGTCCGGTTCCCGCCGCTTTCAAAGCGCAGATGGGTCAACAGAACGGCAGCGACCAGAGCGGCGAGAACGAGCAGGGAGCGGTGATACACGGTGCGCGCGATGCCGATGAAGGCCAGCGACGAGGTCAGGAGCGCGAGTGAGCCGAGCAGGAGTTCGCCGCCGAGGCCCGGCCCGCAGAGTCGGAAGGCCGCCGCGTTGAGCCACCAGACCCCCGGGGGCTTGTTGTCCCAGATGTCTAGGTATGGGCGGGCCCCCTCGGAGACGCACCAGCCGTGATAAGCGAAGAGGAGGTCGTCGACGAGATTGGCCCGCCAATGCACGGCCGACTGATTGAGCACCACCGCGGCCAACACCATGACGCCACAGCACAGCACGCTCGGCGAGAACAGACGGAGACGTCGCACTCTTAATCAGCCCCTGGAAGATGCTTTCGTCCCTACGGGACAATGCCATCGTCGCTGTTACAAAGCACTGTTAAAGTTATTATCCTCATATAGCAGTTCGACGCAAAAGTCCTGTAGCGGCCGGGCTCCGTACCGGCCGTCGCCTGCAACGAGTATCTTCCCGTACTATAAACGGTTGTTTTCTTCGCGGCCGGCGAAGATTCCGTGGTTGCCGTCGTGGGATCGTTGGTGTTGCCATCGAAAACTTCGTAACCGCGCCCGGGAATGTTATTCGTTTATGTTCTCTGCTTTTAGTTATTTGGAATTAGCGGCCCCAGCGACTAAAATGGTTATGTTGCGGTATGGCACCCGTCGAAAGTGTTGTTGGTCGTTGGCGCAGAACGGCCCCAGCCTGGATGTTAAGCGAGGAGTATGAATGAGTAGCAGCCGTGGGTCATCGAGCGGTCGCGGGCGACGGTCCAGCGTATGCAGCTTTTGCGGCAAGAGTCATCGTGATGCCGGCCCGATGGTGGAAGGCGCGAGCGACGTATATATCTGTGCTTCCTGCATCGAGTTATGTCACAATCTGATTCGCGAGGAGCGTCGCCGGGCCGGCAAGACCCGCTCCAGTCTCAAGTCGATTCCCAAGCCGCGGGAGATCTATGATTTCCTGAATCAGTACGTTATCGGGCAGGAACTCGCGAAGCGCGCCATCTCGGTCGCCGTCCACACGCATTACAAGCGGCTGGCCCACGCCGACGCGGCCGATGAAGACGATGTCGAGATCGACAAGAGCAACGTGCTGCTGCTCGGGCCCACCGGCTGCGGAAAGACGCTGCTGGCCCGTACCCTGGCCCGCGTGCTCAACGTCCCCTTCGCCATCGGCGACGCCACCACGCTGACCGAGGCCGGCTACGTCGGCGAGGACGTTGAGAACATCCTGCTGCGCCTGCTCCAGAACGCCGACTACGATCTCGAGGCCGCCCAGCGCGGCATCATCTACATCGACGAGATCGACAAGATCGGGAAAACTTGGAACAATATCTCGATTACCCGCGACGTGTCCGGCGAGGGCGTCCAGCAGGCCCTGCTCAAGATGCTCGAGGGGACCATCAGCAACATCCCGCCCCAGGGCGGCCGCAAACACCCCGAGCAGCAATACATCCAGTTGGACACCACCAACATCCTCTTCATCTGCGGCGGCACGTTCGTCGGGCTCGACAAGATCGTCAGCAAGCGGCTGGGTCACAAGAAGATCGGGTTCACCTCGGAGGGGCCCGACTTTGACGAGAAACGTGACTTGGGGCGTCTGCTTGAAGAGGTCACGCCCGATGACTTGATCGAGTTCGGCATCATCCCAGAGTTCGTCGGCCGTCTGCCGGTCGTGTGTCCGCTGGCCCCGCTGGACGTACCGGCCCTGATCGAGATCATGACCGAGCCGAAGAACGCGATCGTGCGGCAGTATCAGAAGCTGTTCGAGCTGGAAAAGGCCAAGCTGGCGTTCTCGCCCGAGGCCTTGGAGGAAATCGCCACGCGCGCGATCGAGCGTGACACGGGGGCGCGGGCGCTGCGGGCGGTGACGGAAGAGTTCATGCTGGAGCACATGTTCGAGCTGCCCGAGCTGAAGTCCGGCACGACCTACACGGTCACCCCCGAGGTCGTCCGCAGCGAAGCCGACCTCCTCGCCCCCGGACGGCTGCGCAAGGAATCCGCCTGATCAACCTCGCCAAACCGGTCTCCAAACCTCCAGAAAAGAGGCACTGCTGACACAGCAGTGGCACCCCGCCCTGCTCGGTTAAGCGGTGGCTTCTTTGTAGTCAAAAGTCGGCACGCGGACGGTCTTCGCGCCAACCAGGCCGTGCTCGGCGATCTCATCGAGCTGCTCCAGCACGCGTCCCGGGTAATAGCGCTCGCCGCACTTCGAGCAGACGCCGAGTGGTACGTTGAGAAAGACGTACAGCCGCTCGCCGCGTCGGAGGTCCACCGTAACACGGCGAGATCGCACGCTACCGTCGCAATATTCACAAGTATCATATTTCATGGCTACTCTTCAAACACCGTAATGATCCGCAGACAGCCGATCTCGGTCAATCGGCAAATCAGACGTATTCGTCGTCCATCCTTAGCTGGGCCGCTCACGACGTGCTTTCGTCGCCCGGTGCCGTGTCGTTGTGTACGTATGATTTTACCGCCATACACGGCCGATTTCACGTCCCAGATGGTAAAGCCATCTTGCTCCATCTCATCCTTGGCATGGGCGGTTAGCTCATATTGACCAAGGGCAACCTTGCGCCGTAATTCGCCGATCCGTGAGCCCATTCAAATCCCTCATATGAAGTTCGTAGTTCGTAGGTGCGTCTTGACGCACCATTCTCATTCGCCGACGCGTCCCTCGAGCGATCGCAGGTCCAACGGTCTGACGGAGCGCCCGCCGCGGACGCACATCCAGTCCTTCGTGTACAAACCGTCGCGAACGTGCCGGTGGAAGCTGGTGTAGGGCCAGGCATGGGGGCAATTGACGCAGCCATGCTTGACCGGATTGTAATAGATGTAATCGACGTGCCGGCCGAGATCATCGTCGTCGCGTATGACGTGATCCCAGAAGCGCCGTTGCCAAACGCCGCGCTCGTTGCGAGCCCTTCGCGAGGCGCTGCGGCGCGTCTCATGGCCGCCGCCGGCGAGGTACGCGCGCATAAACGCCGCCTTGATGGCCGACCATCGCAGGCCGAAGCGGTCATCTCCCGGCGGCATCGTCCAGATCGCATGGATGTGGTCCGGCATGATGACGATTGCGTCGATCGTGAAGAACACGGTCGCACCGGGGGCGTCCAGTCGCCGGTATTCGGACATGATGAGATCATACCGGGTTGGTGCGTCAAGACGTACCCTACACTGTTATGGCGAAGAATCTTGTTTTCCTGCGCGCATTTTTGGTTGCGGCGGAGCCGCGCTACGTTGCTGTCGGCCGGCCGCGAGCCATTCGGCGATAACTTGGTGGTAGCGACGCTGGGCCTCGGGCTTGTCATGGCGGCCCAGGTAGTTCGGCTTGTCGTTCAGAACGATATAGCCCTGACTGCTGGCCTTGTGGATGCGGAATTGGGGAACACGTCTTTTTGATTTGGCGGGTTCAGCGTTAGTTACGTTCGATCGGGGCGACAGGATTCGAACCTGCGACCTTCTGCACCCCATGCAGACGCGCTAGCCAGGCTGCGCCACGCCCCGGGGGTTACCTTACATTATGTTTTCTCTCTGGCGGCGTCAAGGTCCGGTTTGGTAAAGGTCGCCTGCGAGCGGCGGTCACGCAGCAAGCGGACGGCCAGGATGCCGACCCCCCCGACCAGCAGCATGTCCGCCACGTTGAAGACCCACGGCCAGACGTCGCGCCCGCCGAACCACTTTTGAGAAATCTTGATGAAGTCGCGGACGTGGCCGACGGGCGGGCCCAACTTCTCGTCGGGCGAGAACCGCAGGACCTGGCTCCGCTCGCTCGGGGGATACTCCCGCAGGACGATCCAATCGCCGCTGGAGGTCTCGTCCTGGATGTAGTACCGTCCGCCCCCGGGAGCAGTTGGGTCCGGGAAGCCATGAAGCTGGACAAAAACGCGGTCGTACATGTTGCCCAGAGCACCCGCGAGAATCGCCCCCAAGGCGATCTGCGTCAGCCACCGCCGCCGGGGGCACTGGGCGAACATCCACAGCACCAGCGTTAAGGCCAGGAGCGAAGCCAGCACAAAGAGGCTGGTCTGGCCTTTACCGAGCCCAAAGAGGGCGCCCGCGTTGAGCGTCGTGTGGAATTCGAGCACGTTGGGGATCAGGATGCGGCCCCCGCCCTGACCCAGCGCCTGGAACGCCCAATGCTTGGACCACAGATCGAGCCCCAGACCGAGCACGACCACGCCCCAGAAGCGCAGGTGCGACGGACGGTCACGCAACGCGGGGGCTTCGACCGCCTCGGCAGGCTGATCGACAAACGCTCTCCGGGCGGGTACCGGGCCCGGTTCCACGACCGCGGATTGGGGGTTCGGCGGAGAAGACAAGATACTATAACCCGCGCCCCTGGCCCTGCTCCTGGGCGAGGCTGTATTCGTAACAGTATTTGGCCCACGGCGTGGCCCGCAGACGGGCTTTGCCGATCGGGCTTCCGGTCGCGAGACAAAGGCCGTAGCTGCCCTGGCGGATACGCTCGAGCGCCTCGTCGATTTCCTTCAGGATCGCCCGCTCGCCCTCGATCAGACCGAGCGTGAATTCCAACTCGTAGTTGTCCGAGCCCAGGTCCGCCATGTGGATCGGCATGCTGGAAAGATCACCGGCGGCGTCCTGACGATTCGCGTTGAGCGCCTCGCCTTGGAGCGTATTGACGTCGCCCAGGATCTCCGCCCGCTTTTCCAGCAGCATCTGCCGAAACTCCTCGGTTTCCGCGGGGGTGAGCGGCTTTGCCCGGCGCGCGGTTCTGGTTGGGCTGGGCGGCTCTGCCCGCTCGGCGGCGCGCTGGCGGGAAACGGCAGCCCGCGTGCTCACGACGTGGGCTGGTCTGGCCATGCTAAATGCTGAGGGGGTACGCTTGGTGGTGCGTTTGGGTTTTGCGCTTGCCTTCTTCGGAGCCGTCTTCCGCTTCGCCGAGGTCGCGGTCTTGGTGCTCTTCGCGCTCCACTTTGCCTTTGGCGTCTTCGTTTGGGCGACCTTCTTTACACTCCGCTGCCCCCCGGACGCCGCCTTGACGGTCTTGGCCGCCTTGGCCTTGGAGGTCGTCTTCCTCTTCGCGGCGGCCGAGGACTTGGCGGCGGTCCGAGAACGCGATTTGCTCGCAGGCGGCGCCTTTTTCTTCGTAGCCTTCGCGCTACGCTTTGCCTTCGGCGTCTTGGAGATCTTCTTGGCCAAGACTACGTTCCCCATTCGAGCCGGTAAACAACGGTCAAGACGCCCGTAACCTCTTGCAGTAAAACGAGATCGCTACACTTCCGTCAAAACCCTGGAAGTATATGGTATTAGTCTTTCTGTGTCAACAGGACGCGATACGGGTTTGCATGGGTGTGACCATTTTTTATGGCAA
>JAGMDK010000304.1 GCA_023128695.1 Phycisphaerae bacterium | reverse complement strand
GAAAACCCCACTTGCGGAATCGCTGACCCCCTGGCAAGGCCGGACGGACGGCTGTAAAACCTTCCCTGTCTGGGGATTGTGTCGACAGAGGCGTCCGTCATGGAGCACCTGGACGTTCAACTGGCCCACCGTCTGCTAAGTGGGCAACTCGACCCCGCTACGCAAGCCCGCTGGCTGCGTCATGTTGATCACTGTTGGCGCTGTCACGATCTGCTCGCCAACGAACGGGCCTTGATGGCCGTCCTTGACCTCGGGCAGGAGCCCACCTCTTCGCAGTCAGACCAGAGTCTGGATCGGTTGTTGGAGCGGGTTGAGAACCTCTCTTCGGACACGTCCACCCGTCGCTGGAGAAGACCCGCGTGGCTCGCCGGCGCGGTGGCGGCGACAGTCGGCCTGGCGCTGCTGCTGGTCTGGCAAATGGAACGTTTGTCCGCGAAACCGGCCGCCGTCGCGCAAGAGCTGCGTATCTCGCCGGAGTTGCAGGACAAGGTGGTGGCGAATCTCGCTGCGCTGGCGACCCTCGCGGAAGACCCCTGGCTGGTGGATCAGTACCAGGCCGTCCACACGCTCAAACGACTGATTGCCGGGCAGCCGCTGGAATGACCATGCGACATATTGCCAACGTCATCCTGGTGATCGCGATCGTTGCACTCAGCGCGGCGAACACGGCGGTCTTTCTCCAGGGGCGACGGGCCTCGGCACCGGCCGCGACCCAGCCCGCGGATGCCGGGGAGCGTTGGCTGGCGTTTTCGACGGCAGAGCGGGTCGCTTATGTAAAACAATATCAGGAACTCGCCCAGCGCGAGGATACCGGTCTCGTTCTGCGACGGGCGCGCCGCTTTGCCCAGCTCAGGCCCGCGGAACAAGAGCGGCTGCGAGACGTGTTGCGTTTGCTCCATGAAACGCTGGACAAACAACCCCCGGGCAAGCGGAGCGACTGGCTCCGGTCCTCGGAGCAGACCCGGGCGTTTCTCGTCTACCGGGCGTTGTTGGCTGATGAGCCGGAGAGAATCAAAGCACTCCGGCCGTAGGGTGATAAAGTGATAAGGTGATAAAGTGATAAGGGCGCGGTGCCGGGAGCGTTCCAGCAAACCCAGACCACCTGGCGACCGCCATACCTTATCACCTTATCACCTTATCACTTTATCACCTTATCACGTTGTCACCCTTTGCAGCGAGCCGGAAGCGAATTACTATCTGAACAGAACCGCACCGTCTTGCGGACTGAAGGAGTGATGCATGTCTCGAATGGGAACGCGTCTGTGTTGCGCGGCGGCTCTCGCGGGGGGCGCGCTTCTGCTGGTCGGATGCCCGCCTTTTTCGGGGCAGACGGCGATTCCGATCAATGTGGCCGCCGGTCTGCGGGCTGAATACGTGGTGAGCAACGCCGCCCATCCGACCGCGCTGGCGTTCACTCCGGACGGGCGGGTCTTTTACACGGAAAAGAACACAGGCCAAATCCGCGTCATCGCCGACGGGACGCTGCTGGAGCAGCCCTTCGCGGCGGTGCCGGTGAACTGCGCCGGCGACCGCGGGCTGCTGGGCCTAGCGGCGCACCCCAACTTCAACCTCAACCAGCGCATCTACATCTTCTATACCCGCTCCGACACCGGGCTGACCACCGACGATCCGCAGGCCTTCGTCGATAATCGCATCGCCTACTTCGTGGCCGACGGCGACGTTGCGAGCGGCGGTGAGGTCTTCGTCGTCTCCCTGCCGGCGGAGGGCAACAGCCGACGCGTCGGCGGACAGATCGGGTTCGCGCCCGACGGCAAGCTGTTCGTGGCCCTGGGCGACCTGAACGACGAGAACAACGCCCAGGACGCCGGCGTGTTGGCCGGGAAGATCCTCCGCTACAACGACGATGGATCAATCCCGGCGGATAACCCGACCGCCGATTCCCCCGTCTACGCCCGCGGCCTGCGCCATCCGCGCGGACTGGGCTTCGACCCCGGTGCCGGGACGGCTTTTGTGGCCGACCGCTGCTCCAAGCGATACCACGAGCTCAACCGCATCGAGGCCGGGAAGAACTACGGTTGGCCGGCGGTCTCCGGCTTGGCGACGACCGCCGAAGAGCTCCAATTCGCCGAGGAAAACCCCGACTACGTGGACCCGATCCTCGATTCCGGCCACGACACCAGCCCGCTGGTAGGGGTCGCCTTCAACCCCAGCACCAAGTACGGCCCCGACAACCTGCTGTACCTCTTCTACGGCGTGCGGGAGGAGGGCCGCGTGTTCAGTCTGGAACTATCGGGTGATCGAACGGCGGCGGTAAAAAGCCGGAATTTTGCGAACGGCTTCCCGACGCCCATGACGGACGTCGTCTTCACCCCGGCCGGCACGCTCTACGTGCTGTCCGAGAACGCCATCCTGCGGGTGGTCACATACCCTTAACCGTCCGCTTCCGCACACAAATCGCGCTCGGCCTGCATCCAGTCCGAATGAGCGTTGCCGGGACTGCCGTTGCGGGCGAGGAAGATATCGAAGGCCCGCTCGCGGATCTGATTCTCGGTCGGCATTGCCGTCGGCTGGCGTTTCTTCACACCCTTCCGCGTCGTGGCGGTCTTATTCCGGGCGGCGACCGTGGTCTTTTTCGTCGTTTTCTTTACGCTTGTCTTTGCGGCTCGTTTTGCATACTTAGCCATCAGCGATCTTCCTATCTGCTGAGTCTGTCGGATACCGATACTTGGTGGTCACGAGTTCCCCCGCGCCGGCACAGGGGGGCCTTGTGCCGGCCGACGCCACCGAACAGGCGGGGATTCTACCGCAAGAATCTGATCCGTTAAGATGTAAAATGGAAAAATTAACGTGTTTTTGTGCCGCCAAGGATGCAGGGCTGCGCCCCTGTTGTCCCCGGCCCCCGTAAACGGTATAGTCAAGGTCCGAATCTGTCGTAGGGAGCGAGCCGATGCCCATCCATTACGCCCTCTTCGAGGACAACATCACCGCCGACCCCGACGACTACATGGCCATGATGATGGTAGGGTGGGCGTCTCGCCCGCCAGCGGCGGGGAGAGCCCGCCCTGCAAAACTTAGGTTGTTTGTTTCGTTCTTGTATCAAGGAGATCATTATGTACAGTGCCCGGTTTTGACTATGTAGTGTCGGCTTGCTTGCCGGGTTGGCCGTGTGGCTGAACCCTGCCATGGCAAGCGACGTGGACGATCCGCCGCCGATCTCGCTGAGGGAAACCTCGTCGCCATTCGAGCCCCCCGAGGTGGATGATCGTACCTATGTGATCAACGAAGGTCCTGGGCTGGATACGGGATGCTCGTTCCGTTCGGAGGGTCCGCTGGTCTTCAACGTCCCCGTAACGCGTTACGCGGGGCCGACCAACGCCGACGGAACGCTGCAAAACGCAGCCCAACTGGTGCAGCGGGGGCTGATTGGCCGCTACGCGACGCTAATCATGCCGGCGTATGACGTGGATTTTGATGCCGTCACGACGCCGCCGGAGCAACCGGAGCGTGACCGCGTGTTCTTCAACGGTGAATCGGTCAAGGTGCTCTTCTCCGGTAATAGCGAGTATCTGCAAGGCGCCAACAACATCTGGCGGCTGAACTCGTTCCTGATCCCAATCGAAAAGGTCAAGTTCCCCAGCGCGCCGGGAACCGGCGGGAACGCGCCCACGCCGGCGCAGAACGAAATTCGCATCGATATCGACGTGGCCAACATCGGCGTCGGCGAGTTGTGGTGTACCGCAATCGACTGGGCGGCGCTGAAAAACAAGATCATGTCGCCCATCATTCTGATTCGCGGGAACGGTTCCAACGGCGGGTTTTTTGCGCGGCGGGGCTTCACCACGGGGCTCGATAACCAGTTCCTGCTCTGGGACAACTCTATCAGTATGGTGCCAAGCACCAACACTCGCGCGAAAAATGGCCTCCTGCTGAACCAGCGCATCCCGGAGGTCGTGACCAGTTTTGGCGTGGACAGCGTACACTTGGTTGTGCACAGCAAGGGAGGCCTGGACACGCGTGAGTACCTGGAGGTCTTTCAGCCGGCGCACAACGCGACCTTTGAGGTCCTCTCGTACACGAGTCTCAGCTCTCCGCACAACGGGAGCGTGCTGGCGGACGTAGCCATGACGCGCAAGGCCGCCGCCGGCCGGGCGAGTTACATCCAGTTCTCGGGCTTCCCCGGGACGGCGAATGCGTTGACCTATCTCGCCAAGACGGATGATGGCACGGACGACCTGCAAACCACCAAGTGTGCTGCCTTCAATCGTGGAAACTTAGCGGCTCTGCCGAAGGGAATCGTCTACAACACGGTGGCGGCCGACGCAGATCTCAACAGCAATACGGTGATCGACTTCACGCCGGACGAATACGCGGAATTGCGGGCCGAGAGCGTCGAGCTGACGCGGCTTCACGGCATCTATTGGCGTCTGTCGCGGAACGTCGTCGACACGATGTACCAGATTCTACGGAATACTTCGGGCGTCACGGTGGCGTACACGCGGACGGTGGTCATGATCGGCGGCTACCCCGTCACCGTCACCGTGGCAACGCTGACGGCGGTGCCCAATCCGGCGCCGTTGGGCAATGACACAATGGTCACCATCCCCAGCGGTCACGGGACCGGCTCGTTCGCCGCGCTGACTACCAACACGGCAACCTTCACCGGCGCCGCCGGGCGCAACCACTCCAGCGTGGCCAACGTGGGTGTGGCGGCCACCGTCGGCCCCTGGATCATTGCGACGGAAAAGGCCAGGGGTGATCTGAAATAGGGAGATGGTCATGGCAACGACAAAGAAGTATCTGACGGTTCTTGGCATACTGGTGCTGCTGTGCGCCGCGCTTGGGTTGTCGTGGTATTGCGGGGAGCGGGCGGGTCAGCCGCGATTGTACAAGACGCTGGCCTGGGAGGGTTGCTGCCGACTGCTGTTGCGCAGCCCCGCCGAAGAGCCGGGAGTGCTGCTGTTGCGGCCTCTGACGACAGAGGAATCCCTGGCAATGGACCGCGGCTTGACGCCGGCCACCCAGCCAGGACAGCCTGCCACCCAACTGGGACAACCGGTCGTCGTTGGCCGGTATGCACCACCGGCGAAGTTGAAGAAAGTGGGCCGCGCGGAGTGGGAAGCGGCCGGCGGGCCGGTCTGCGATTGCGAAATGGCGGGCGTGGACGACCCGAAGCCGTTCACGCTCGGGCATCGTCAGAGGGACAGACTGCAGTATAACAACCAAGCCGTTGCTACCGCCGGAGTGACGGTGCTCCGCGTGACCGTTTCGCCCTCGAGAAGATACGTCGCGGTGCTCTCGGCAGCCGGCCGGCGCCGCGACTCCTTGATTCCCTTTTGGGGAGGAAGCGGTGCCAGTGGGCAGCACTATCACGAGGTCTACCTTCGGGCAGACGGCAAGCGGCTCGGCAAGCCGGTACCGCTGCCGCTGCCTTCCGGACGGGGGTGGCTCAAGCACTGCTGGTCGCCAGATGAATGCTACGTGGTGTATACGGACAGCCAACTCCTCGAGTTCTGCATCGTTCATACGGAACTGACGAAAGAGAGAGAACAATGAAAACGTCGACACGATATCTGCCTTACAGTATTACTAACGTAGGAAAGTTGTTGATTATGATGAGTTGCTGTGCGGTGCTGCCGCCCAGCGCGGCCCAGGATGGGGGCGCCCTGATTCCGCTGCGAGCCACGCAACGAGACGTGGATCGGCTGGCACCTGGCGTGTTGGCGGAGACGGCGGAGTTCTTCGTGGATGAGGCCGGGCTGGTGATGGTCGGCATTCGTTCGACCGCCGACGGGCTGACCACGAGCATCGAGGGACCGGGCGGCGAAATCCTCAACGAGGAGACGATCGAGAGCTACGGCGGCAAATACGGCACCTTCGAGGGTGCGGATGAGCCCGACAGCTTCCTGATCATGCCGGCCAGCCAGCCCGGTTTTCATTACTTTTATGTCTTCCCGTCGCTCGGCGTCGGGCAGTACACGGTCCATTTCGAGGCGACTGGATTGACCGAAGATGAGGCGGTGATCACCGAGGTCATCACGGATAGCCAGGTGGCGGCGAACCTGGTCGCCACCGAGTCGATCTTGACCCAAGGCTCAGCCGCGGTCCTGGTGGCGTTTCTCTTCGAGGGAGCCACGCCGCTGACAAACGCAACCGTGTCGGTGGCCGTGAAGCCGCCGAACTCGGACGAGTTCCAGTTGGCGCTGCTGGACGACGGCGTCGGCGCTGACGATGCCATCGGGGATGGTCTGTACAGCGGTATGTTCACGGTGACGGAGTTGGGCACGTATGTTGCTCTGGCGGAGATCACCGGCGTGAACGGGAGCGGTACACCCTTCACGCGGACGGCCGCGGCGGAGGTGCTGGTAGTCGAGCAGGGGGCCACGTTCACAACCACGCCTCCGTCATTTACGGACACTCCCGAGGATGACAACGACAACGGTCTGTATGAGCGTGTGGTAATCACGTCTGAGGTTGAGGTGGTCACGGCCGGGACGTACGGGCTGACCATCGTGTTGAAGACCACAAGCGGCGAGCGGATCCTCGGCCACGGTACGGCCGATCTGGCTGTCGGTACCCAGTCGATCGACGCCGCCGTGGAGGCAGATGTATTCCGCGCGATCGGCGAGGACGGGCCGTATACCATCACGATGGCCGAGTTGGTCTTCGTGAGCGCGGAAGGGGCCGTGCCTTCTGATCTGTTTGAGGAAAGCATGCAAGGCATGCAACCGATGCCACAGACGTTATCCTACCTGATCAGCCAGTTCGAGCGTCCCCCAATTCTACTGACCGGCAATACCAGTGACATAGCGGTTGATACCGACCAAGACGGCGATTTCGACGTGCTTTCCATTGCCATCGAAATGGATGTACTGAATGCGGGTGACTACGAATATACGGCATTGTTGGTGGATAGCTGCGCCGGCGAAATCGAATTCGTCGTCGGTCAGCAGTTTTTCACAGGTGGACCTGAAGACCTGGTGTTCGACTTTGATGGTTCGCTCATCGGACCCCGCGGCATCGATGGGCCGTACGCGGTGCAGGACCTGCTGATCTTCGGAACCGGCGGTTCGCTGGTCGAGAGCTATGTCGCCGTGACCCAGGCGTACACTGCCGATGAGTTCGACAGCTTCCTGCCGCCGGCCGACTGCAACGAGAACGGTGTGCCGGACCTGTGCGACATCTTCGATTATACCAGTCTTGACTGCAATCTGGATGGCATCCCCGATGAATGCCAACTGGAAGACAACGATTGCAACACTAACGGCATCCCTGACGACTGCGACATCGCCGACGGCACGTCGCAGGATGTCAACGGCAACGGCATCCCGGACGAATGTGAACTGCCAGCGGTATGCCTCGGTGACAGCAACTGTGACGAGACTATTAGTTGGGGGGACATCGACTACTTAGCGGCGTCGATGAATGACAATGTGATTGGGTGGTACACGATGTTCCTGCCGGGAGCACCAGCATGCCCCTTCGAGAACAACGACGTAAACGAGGACGGCACCGTTGACTGGCGTGATATCGATCCGCTCGTCACGCTCATGAACACGACCTGCCCGTAGAAACGGGACGCGTGGCACTGACGGTGTGCCACTGCTCTTGAGCAGTGCTGATGTTCAGGTGAACGGGTTATCCATACGAATGGGTACGTTCAGACAACCCAAAGGACAGCGCCAGGATGCCGGCACCACGCGTCCCGCGGAACCGGGTCAGGAGGCCCGGCGGACTTCCACAACGGCGGACCTGCTGTGGCCGGCCGGAATCCTCCTCGCGGCGTTCGTCGTGCGGCTCGTGCACGTGGTGCAGTCGCGAGCCGTCGTGTTCTTCGACTACCCGGTCGTGGACGGTAGAGCCTATCTGGAATGGGGGCAGCGCATCGCCGCCGGCGATTGGCTTGGCAGCGAAGTGTTCTACCAAGCCCCGCTCTATCCGTACTTCCTCGCCTTGGCGCAGTTGCTGGCCGGAGCGGACCTGTTCTGGATACGGATCATCCAGATCGCAGTCGGTGCCGGCTCGTGCGGCCTGATGTTTCTGGCGGGGAAAGCCTTCTTCTCCCGACGGGTCGGCATCGCGGCGGGGCTCATCCTGGCTCTGTATCCACCGGCGATTTTCTTTGACGCCCTGCTGCAAAAATCCGTGCTGGACCTGTTGTGGACGACGCTGTTGCTTTGGCTGCTGGGCCGGGCGCGGCGGCGAACGTCCGTGCTCGAGTTAGGCGGCGCCGGTCTTGTCCTGGGTCTGCTTTGCCTGACGCGCGAAAATGCACTGCTGCTGATCCCCGTGCTCGGGGCGTGGCTGGCGATTCATGTCACGAAACCGGGCCTGGCCACCCGCGCGGGCCGAGTGGGCGTGTTCGCCGTCGGGTTGCTGATCGCGTTGCTGCCGGTGGGCTTTCGCAACTGGGCCGTGGGCGGCGAATTTGCCCTGACCACCTCCCAGGCCGGCCCGAACTTCTACATCGGAAACAACCCCGACGCTCCCGGCATCTACGTCCCCCTGCGGCCCGGCCGCGGCGGCCCGCGGACCGAAAGACAGGACGCCGCCGAACTGGCCGAGTTGGCCCGCGGACATCCGCTCACCCCGCGCGAGGTTTCGCACTACTGGCTGGGCAAGTCCTGGGAGTTCATCCGCGCTCAGCCGGGCGCGTGGCTGCGGCTGACGGGCCGGAAGGCGATCTTCACGTTCAACGCCTACGAGATTCCTGACGCCGAGGATATGTACTTCTACGAGCTGCGTTGCGGGCTGATCCGCTCGCTCGGGTACCTCCTGCACTTCGGCGTGCTGTTCCCGCTGGCGGTCGCGGGCATCTACTTGACCATGTCGCGTTGGCGGGAATTGTGGGTGCTGTACGCCCTGGTGCTCACGATGGCTGTCAGCGTGATCGCATTTTTCGTCTTCGCGCGCTATCGGTTCCCGCTGGTCCCGGTACTCACCCTTTTTGCAGGGGCCGCCTTGGTGGAGGGCTACGCCGCGGTCCGTGCTCGGCATTTCACGCGCATCGCCGTGGCCGCCGTAGCGATCCTGGTCGCCGCCGGGGCGAGCAACTGGCCGCCGCCGTTGCTGAAGCGGCATTCGCAACTCGCCGTGAGCCATACGAACGCCGGCGACGCGCTCTATGAAAACGGGCACTACGAGCGGGCGCTGAGCGAGTACCAGGCCGCCGTCGAGATCGAGCCGCGCTTCATGGGCGGCTACGTGGGTCTGGCCAAGACGCGGGCCCGGCTGGGGCGGCTGAAAGCGGCCTACGCGGCATACGAGGAAGCGGGGCGGCGAGCACCTACGGCGTTCCAGGTCGAATTGGAGTTCGGCACCGCCCTCGGCGAAGCGGGCGCGCGGTCTCAGGCCGTCAAGCATTTACGGCGAGCACTGTCACTCTTGCCGCCCGACGCGTCCGTCAGAGCGGAGATCGAGGAGCGCCTTCGGCAATACGAGTCATCAGAAATAGACTCGTTTGAGCCGTAGCTGTCCTCGATGGTTGCCACCACGGTCGCCGCGCTCGCGCCGGACAGCCGGCTGATGCCGATTTGAGCGGTCGCCTGACTGAGGAGTTCTTCCGTGCTGCTCCAACCGCCGGCGTGCCGGAGATGACGCCGCTCGAAGTGTTCAATTGCAAGCCGGATGGCATTGCACCTGAGAGCAGCGACCAGGAGTACGGCGGCAGCCCACCCTTCAATATAATATGGCCGTTTGTAATGGCAAGAGACCGAATCACCGGGTATACTACGCCCGTTGATATTCGGGCCAGCGCACATTGCGGCCAGACGCTGGATAACACGAAGAACTGAACAGCTCAGCAAGGGTGACGCGATGGCTATCACAACCCCCCCACCGTCAGGAGCGTCGTATTCCCCGGAGATCAGGCTGCCCCAATTACCGCAGCTCTCGCGGCTGGCGACCTGCGTGCTGCTGATCCTGGCTCTGGTGGTCCTCGGTGCGTGCTACAAATGGTTCGTGCAGCGGGTCCAAGTGGACCCGGGGAACGTGCTGGTGCTGATGCGCAAGGTCGGTCAGTATTTGCCGCCTGACGCCGAGGGGCAGGTCGTGCTTTACCCGGCGCTGCTCAAACAGCTCGGCGAGCCGATTGATTCCGTCAAATACAAGGGCATTCTGTACGAAGTCCTGCCCGAGGGCCGCCACTTCTACGACCCATTCCTGTACGAACGGCGGATCGTCCCGGCAACCTTCATCGAGCAAGACGAGATCGGCATACTGATCCGCAAGTACGGCAGACCGCTACCGCCGGGCAAGATCGTCGCCACCAAGCCGGACGAGCGCGACCCGCCGGACGAGCACGGCCCGCTGGAGGAGCGCGGCCCGCTGGAGAAGCCGCTCCGTCAGGGCCGGCACAACATCAACCCCTTTGCTTACGAGGTTAAGCGCTTCAGACAGATTCGGATCCCGGAAGGCAGCGTTGGGGTCCAGACGCTTTTCTCCGGCAAGCAGCCGGTCAACCCCAACCGCTACGTCGTGGATGAAGGTGAGCTCGGCGTGCAGCCCGCCGTGCTCCCGCCCGGCCTGTACTTCAGGAACCCCTATGTCTGGCGGATCGACATCATCGACGTGCGCAGCCACACGCACGATTTGCGCGACGACGACGCGATTCATTTCCCGTCGAAGGACAGCTTCGAGATCGTGATCGAAGGCACGGTCGAATACGCCATCCGCCAGGACATGGCCCCCTATGTGATGGCGGCGATCGGGAACCACGACGATATCCGCAAGAAGCTGATCCTGCCCTACATGAAGTCCTTCGCCCGCATCGAGGGCTCCAAGCTCGAGGCCCGCGAATTCATCTCCGGCGAGACGCGCAAGGCCTTCCAGGACAAGGTGTTCGAGGGGCTGCTGAAGCAGTGTGCGGCGCAGGGGATCGAGATTCGCGCCACGCTCATCCGCCGCATCGAGCCACCCACCGAGATCGCCGACCCGATCAGCGATCGGCAGGTCGCCCAGCAGCAGGTTAGTCGTTATCAAAACGAGATCAAGCTGGCCCAGTCGCAGGCGAAGCTGGTCGAGCAGGAAGAGATACAGAAGCAAAACCAGGCGATCGGTCAGGCCGATCGCGAGGTGGTGAGCATCATCAAAGAGGCCGAGGAGCACCAGGCCGTCGCGCTGACGGGAGCCAACAAGCGCTTTGAGGTCGCCAAGCTGGAACTCGAAGCCGCCCAGGAGACCGCCGCGGCGTTGGTGGCCCGCGGCCAAGCGGCGGCCGAGATCGTCCTGCTCGATTACAAGGCTCAGGCCAATCCGCTCCGTGACGCGGTCAACGCCTTCGGCGGCGGGGAGACGTACGCGCAGTACTTCTTCTACCAGAAGCTCGGGCCCGCACTGAAATCCGTACTGGCCAGCACGGACGGACCGTTCGCCGACATCTTTCGAACACTTTCGGCCTCGAAGGAGGCGCGGACCGACAGGTCATCCCAACCGGAGTAAGCGGCAGCCGGCGAATAATGCCCTGCTGAATGGAGAAAGGTCATGTCTCTCTCACGCATAGTCGGAAGCACGGTCGGGGCCATACTGGTTTTGGGTGGTGTCGTGCTCGGCTACGTCTGGACCGCCTGTCGAGCCTACGTGCCGCCCGACAAGTGCCTGGTACTCACACGCAAGACCGGCGAGCCCCTGCCGGCCGGGTTGAAGATCGCCGAGCCGGGCCAGAAAGGCATCCAGCGTCAGGCGCTGGGCCCCGGGCGCTACTTCTTCAACCCCTGGGTGTGGGATTGGGAGTTGCGCGACCTGGTCGAAATCCCGGCCGGTGATCCCCAGACGTGGCGCGAGGTGTACGCCGCCGGCGACCCCGATTACCAGGTTCCCACGATCGAGGGCGCCTGGCCGAAGGTCGGCATCGTCATCAGCCTCGCCGGAAAGCCGTGGGATCAGGAAGCCGAGGTCGTGGACGAAGGCTATCAGGGCATTCAGCGGCACGTGCTGACGCCGGGAACCTATCGGCTCAACCCGCGGGCCTACCAGGTCGAGCTCGTTGACGCGGTGGTTGTGCCCCTCGGCTGCTGCGGCGTGGTGACCTCGCAACTGGGCGATATGCCGGGTGTTGAGATCGTCACCGAGACGCTCATCGGGCCGGACGGAGAGCCGGTCGAGGGCGAACGCAAGCAGGTTCAGAAGCTCGCGGAGGTGGGGCAGCGCGGCGTGCTGCAGGACATCCTGCAACCGGGCATCTACTACTTGAACCCGAAGGTGCACAAAGTCACGACCGTGCAGATCGGCTATAACGAGATCTCGCAGCTCAAGACGCAAAACATCCGCGACAACATCCGCTTCCCGTCGAACGACGGCTTCACCATCGAAATCGAGGTGACGGTCGTCTGGGGCCGGCATCCGGAGCACGCCCCGGAGATGATTGCCCGCTTCGGCGACGTGACCAAAATCAAACAGATCATCTTCAGCCAGATTCGCAGCATCTGCCGCAACATCGGCTCAGAGTACGACAGCACCGACTTCATCCGCGGCGAGAAACGCGAGGAGTATCAGCGCGCCGTGACCGAGACGTTGCAGCGCATCGCCAGCAAACGCGACATCGAAATCCTGATCGCGCTGATCCAGAACTACGAGGTTCACGGCGGCACGGCGGGCGCCGACGAGGAAATGGACCTCAAGAAGACCATTCAGCGCGGCTACATCGCCAAGGAAGAGGAGCTGACCCGGCACAAGCAGCGTGAAACCGCCATGGTCAAGGCCGAACTGGAGACCGCCAAGGTACGGATCGAAATCGCCCGCGAACAGGTCGTCGCGGAGACGCGCAAGAAGGTCGCGGAGATCATGGCCGAGGGCCAGAAGCAAGCCGCGGAGATCGACGCGCAGCGCGATCTCGAGGTGGCCCGGATCGAGCGGCAGATCGCGCAGCTTGACGCGGAAATGACTCGCGTGCTCGGCAAGGCCAAGGCCCAGGTCGAAGAGTTGGCCAACCAAGCCGAGGCCGATGGCAAACGCCTGATGATCGGGGCCTTCGGCTCCGGGCGCGCGTACAACCTCTACACCTTCGCCGAACAGTTCGAGCCCGAGTCCATCCGGCTGATCTTCGCCGGCCCTGGCACGTTTTGGACCGACCTGCAACGGATGCAGGACGTCGCCTCGCTTGAACTCCTGAAATCAGCCGCCCCACCGAAGTAACGGTCGCCGGGTGCCATTCCCAAGCGTTGGGTGCCACGGGCAGTTGGTCTGACCGTGCCCACTGGCGGGCCAGCCGCCAGTGACACACCCGCACGAACGCCCGATAATCGTCCGGTGACGGTTGTCACTGGAGAGTGGGAAGGACGAGGAGCTGTAGGCTTCAGTTGGCCAGAAAAAGCAGTCACACCTCGGTCGCGGGTGAGCGTCAACATAGTGGGT
>JAGMDK010000303.1 GCA_023128695.1 Phycisphaerae bacterium | reverse complement strand
CCCGGAGCGTGAGCGACGGGTTGCCGACGCCGAGGGAAGAGACCCCGCGCTTACGCTTGGGGTTCTGTTGGCCGACGCATCCGTCGGCAGGTCGGGGGAGACGCTGCGCCAGGACGAATGGCGGGACGAGTTGCTCAAGTGCGGCATCCGGGGCAAGAAGAAGCAGCACATCCACTTCTCGCGCGTCGAGACGCTATCCGGCACGCGCTGGCCTACGCCCGATTCGACCTGGCTGAATCTGAGCAGCTCCCCGAGCCGGCCGACTCCGGCCCGCGCTCCCGCGACTGGCACCTCGCCCATCTGTACCTCAATCCCACCGGCGGCGGCGCGTTGGCGACCGCCGACGGTCCGCGCCGGCTGATCGCCAGTGGCCGCGCCGTCAAGACATTCCTCGATACCAAGGGCAAGCAAGTGCCCGTGGCCGGCGAACGGGAGTTCGTCGGACGCCGCCGCGAGACGCAAGCCATTCTGCGCGGGTTGCCGCGTCACGCCGGGCCCATAGCTCAGTTGGTTAGAGCAGCGGACTCATAATCCGCGTGTCGTCCGTTCGAGTCGGACTGGGCCCAGTCGGTTTGATTCCCGCCGGCATATGAATAAGCGCCGGGTGCCCGCTTGCTCTTACGCGCCGGCAACTTGTATTTGTCCGCCCACCGCCTATAGTCCCACTGTCTTCACCAATCGGGCGGGAGTGCCGGGGTGCACTTCTTGTTCGACCGACGGTTACTTTCTTTCAGGAACCACATCCGATGCAGACGCACGCCACTGTGACAATCGCCTACCACGGCATCGAGTTGCGTTGTCCCTCCGCCGGCGTCAGCGAGGATCGCCCGTTCACCGCCGGAGATGTAGCGCTCCTGCAAAGCTGGGCCGCCCGATATCAAGAGCTTGCCCGAGACGATCGCCCGGCTGCCGGGCTCCTCCAACTCGGCGAGGACGTCTTCACCTGGCTCAACGGCCCAGAGCGGTTCCTCGTCCGCCTGCTCGACACGGCCCAGCCGCCGCTGCTGATCGAATTCGCCGCCGGCCGAGAGGACACGCCCCGGGCCCGGGCTTTTCTGGACGCTCCCTGGGAACTCCTCGCGTCCGACGGCCGGCATTGGGCCTTGCGCGCGGACGCCATCTACTGCCCGATTCGAGCGCAAACAGCGGAGATCGGCGACGTTGCTTGGACCAGCGCGAGCGAAATGGTCGGATTCTCGGCTCGGGAGAACCGGTCGCGGTTGATTCGCGATGCCGCCCGGGTACGATACTATCCGCATGTTCAGCCGCGGCCCCTGTCCATCGGCTCTTGTCGTTGAGTTGGCCGTGGTTCGGATGAGATGTGCGCGTTGGCCTCGCCCCCGTCTTTCGGGCGGTGCGGGGCGCCAGTTGAAGGAACCTAACATGGGCGATCTGATTCGCGAGGCATACAATCGCTGCAAGGTGGACGAGTGGCTGGAGTTCGGGGACGATCGGTACGTGGACCTCAATGGGCTCGGAGTGCGCGGCACTGACCACAGTTGCATTGAGTTCCTGTTCGAGGCGGTGGATCTGAGCGACGCGCCCAGCCATCTTCTCTTTTCCGGATTCCCCGGGAGTGGAAAGACCACGGAGCTCAAGATCCTGGCGCGGAACTTCGAGAACAGCAACTACAACGTCGTATACATCAATACAGAGGAGTATCTGAATCTGCGTGTGCCCGCCAACATCTCCGACATCATGATTACGATCGCGGCGGGGATGGATCGCTTCCTTGGCGAATCGAGCGATAAGGGACAGACAACCCCTTTTCGTCGCTTCTGGGAGAGGTTCCGGTCCTTCCTGGACACCCGGGTCTCCGTGGAAAAACTGAACGTCAAGTTGCCCGAGATCGCCGAGATGGAGTTGGCGTTCACGAAAGACGTCGATTTCAAGAAGCGTCTGTATCAATCACTGGAAGGGCGCCTGCCCGAACTCGCTCTGGAGTGTCAGGAGTTCCTGGACGAGTGCTTGGGTATTCTGGCCCAACGGCGCGAGGGGGGGACCGTTCTCATTGTGGACAGCTACGAGAAGCTGCGCGGCGACGCCGCCGTCCGCGCCAGCGTTGAGGAGGTTTTTGTCCGGGACTGGGAATACCTTCGAACACCCTGTCACGCGATCTACACGGTGCCGCCTTGGTTGACGTTCATGGAAGCGGGGGCCACGACCGAATTCGGACGGATCCATATTCTCCCGATGTGCAAGGTCTCCGACGCCGAAACCGGCAAACCACACGAGCCGGGCGTGCAGGCGATGATGGAGATCCTCGCCAAACGCATGCCGCTGGACGATCTGTTCAAGGAGCGCGCCGTGCTGCATCCGCTCGTCGTTGCGTCCGGTGGCTATCCGCGCGATCTGCTGCGCATGATGAGGGAGCTCCTCCAGCGTGCACGCTTGAACAAACTCCCCTTACCACTGCCGACTGCGAAGGTGAAACCCATCATCGACAGGGTGCTGGATGTGATTGGCGAGTTGTATGAGAGCCCAATCACAGACGAGGATATCGATCTTCTGGTGCGCGTCGCCAAAGACCGGGACATCACCGGCCATACGAGGGCCGATCTCCAGCGCCTGGCCGACCTCTTCAACTATCACTTCGTGATGTCGTACCGGAACGGCGACAGGTGGTTCGACCTGCACCCCCTCGTGCGTCGCTCGGAGAAGATCGAGCGGAGGCTACGGCAGCCCGATGAATGAGGTATCCGCGGCGTCGGCCGAGGACAAGCCCATCTCTTTAGGACCGGAGGGAGAAGAGCAGTATGCGCTGCTCAGAACGGGCCTCGAACTCGGAAGCGGATTCGAGCTTTCCTTTGTTGCCTGCGACTCCCCCCTCGCGTTGCAGGAGGTCGCGCGCCGGCTCGACGAGGCGCCGCCATCCGGCTGCGCCCTGTACCGTCTGACGTTCGCGAGCCCGGATGACAAGCGCGCTATCGTCGAGCGCCTTATTTCGCTGCCTTCCAGCCCGGCCGACCGGTGGATCGTCTGGATTTCGTGCCAGGGTTTGGACGACGAGGCACACGCGGGTTGGGCTCAGGCCTTTGTCACTCTTAATGAGCGCAGGAACCTGGTTGTTCGCGATTGTCCACATGCGTTGCTCTTTGCGGGACCGACATGGTTGCCGGTCGTAGCGCACAATGTCGCGCCGGACATCTGGTCCATCCGCTCCTCCGTGTACGCCTTGCCGTCCGTCGTATCCACCACCGATGACGAGTGGGCCAGACCGGAAACCCGGCCCCTGTGGGATGTCATGGAGCACGAGTTGGCCGTCGGCGAACACTACGAGGCTCTGGCTAAGGCTTTGGAGTTGTCGACGCACCCGGCGGAACAGATGACCCGGGCCCGCTTGCTTCGGCAGGCCGCCCGCGCCTGGAGCCTCCGTGGTGAGCCGAAACGCGCGCTCAACACACTTGAAGTGGCCTTGGCTATTGCCGAGAAGCGAGGAGATGACCACTCGCGTGCAATTACGCTGGGTGACATTGCCCGGCTGCGGGCGGCCAAAGGCGAGGTGGACGCCGCCCTGCAATTGCATCAAGAGGAGTTGGCCGTTTACGAAGCGCTGGGGGACAAGCGCTCGCGGGCGGGGACACTGGGTGACATTGCCCGGCTGCGGGCGGACAAAGGCGAGGTGGACGCCGCACTGCAATTGCATCAAGAGGCGCTGGCCGTTTACGAAGCGCTGGGGGACAAGCGCTCGCGGGCGGTGACGCTGGGGGACATTGCCCGGCTGCGGGCGATCAAAGGCGAGGTGGACGCCGCACTGCAATTGCATCAAGAGCGGCTGGCCGTTTACGAAGCGCTGGGGGACAAGCGCTCGCGGGCGGTGACGCTGGGTGACATTGCCCGGCTGCGGTCGGCCAAAGGCGAGGTGGACGCCGCCCTGCAATTGCATCAAGAAAGGATGGCCGTTTACGAAGCGCTGGAGGACAAACGCTCGCGGGCAGTGACGCTGGGGGACATTGCCCGGCTGCGGGCGGCCAAAGGTGAGGTGGACGCCGCCCTGCAATTGCATCAAGAGGAGTTGGCCGTTTACGAAGCGCTGGGGGACAAGCGCTCGCGGGCGGTGACGCTGGGCAACATTGCCCGGCTGCGGGCGGTCAAAGGCGAGGTGGACGCCGCACTGCAATTGCATCAAGAGAGAATGGACGTGTACGAAGCGCTGGGGGATCCAAACGGTATCGCCAACACGCTCTGGTCCATCGCACGAATCGAAATCGAGCAGCGCAAATTCAACGAAGCGGACGAGCATCTGACCAAATCATACGAGATCAACCTGAAGCTCGGCCACCTCGAAGGCATCTGCATGGTGGGCCTGGATTTCGGCCCACTGCTCTGCGCCACCGGCCGGCGCGACACGGGATTGGAGATACTCACCCGCTCCCGCGACGGTTTTCAGACGCTCGGTCGCCCCGAGCTCGCCGCCCAGGTCCAGGCGCTGCTGGACCAGATTGCTCAGTCGCCCCCCCAACCGCCTGCTGCTCCGGGCGATCGCAGCCCCGCTCATCCATCGAAATCTTGAGGCGGCGATCGATCACAACCGCCTATAAAATATGCGGGCTAATCCGCGCTGTTCTCTGAGCGCGGCAGCTTGCTGCCACAGCGGGCACAGAAGGTCGCGCCGGGTTCGTTCTCATGCCGACAGTGATCACAAATGCAAGGGGGTTCCTGCGTTCCAAAAGCCTCCGCCGGGGCCGGCTCCCGGCGCATCTGGCCGCTGTCGAGGCGGCGGAAATAGTCCTTCGCCGCTCGTAGCACCGCCGGCGAGAGCAACAGGACCGCCGGCAGGTTCCAGAAGACCAACATGCCCGTGACCGCGTCGGAAAAGTCGTACACGGTGGAGAACTTCTTCCACGACATCCCGATGACCACAAAGATTACAAAGACCACCTTGTAAGGCAGGATCGCCCCGCGGCCGAACAGGTACTCCGCCCCTTTCTCGCCGTAATAACTCCAACTGATCATCGTGCTGAAGGCGAACAGGCAGACCCCGAGGGTGACGATGTAAAGCCCGAAGCCCTTGATGGAGGTATCAAAGGCGAAACGGGTCATTTCGGCGCCCTGGATGTTCAGGTGTACCTCCTGACCGGTTTCGACAGTGGTGAGTTCCTCCGCATCAGTCAGCGCGGAAACATCGAGCGTCAGTACTTTGAGATCATCCCAACCGCCACCATCGGCTTCGATCTCCGCGATGGGGAATTTGACCGTCCCGCGCCCGTCCTCGCCGCTGTGGGTGTAAACGACTAGTTCGGTGCCGGTCTGTATGCGTTCGAGGTACAAAGCCTCCATCTTCTCCGGCAACTCCCCATCACACGACACGGTGACGCGTTCGTGATCGATCTCGGTGACGGTTCCCACCGCCGGTCGGTTCCAGGTGCCGGTCATTAGCAGCACTAGGGCGCTCATCGTGCAGATGATGAGCGTGTCCACGAAGGGCCCGATACCCGCCACGATGCCCTCGCGGATCGGCTCGTCGGTCTTGGCGGCGGCGTGGGCCATGGCGGCCGAGCCCTCGCCCGCCTCGTTCGAGAAGCACGCCCGCTTGAGCCCCTGGCTGAACGCGATCCAGACCGTCACGCCCAGGAAGCCGCCCGCCTCGGCGGTGGGGGTGAACGCCGATTTCACGATCAATGCCAGATATCGCGGGATTTCGTCGGCGTGCGAGAACACCACGTAGGTCGCGCCTAACACGTAGATCACGCACATCAGCGGCACCAGCTTGCCGGCCACCTGCCCGATCCGCTTGATTCCGCCGATGATCACCAGCGCCACCAAGGCGGCGACCACGGCGGCGGAGCCCCATTGAGGCACGGAGAAGTTCTCGCGCAGGATGTTGGCCACGTTCCAGCCCTGGAACATGTTGCCCTGGCCCAGCGAGCTGAGCATCACGCAAACGGAGAAAATGATCGCCAGGGCCTTGAACAGCACCCAGAAGGGATTGCCGCGGGCTTTGAGCGGCTCGACGAGCCCTTTCTGCATGTACCACATCGGGCCGCCGCGGACTTCGCGCTTGGTCTGCGCGGAGCCGTCGGCGTCGTCTTTGGGCACGTCGCGGAACATGACCGCGAGCGAACATTCCATGAACTTGAGGGCCATGCCGAACAGACCGACCAGCCACATCCAGAAGACGGCACCTGGGCCGCCGACGGAGATGGCCAGGGCGACGCCGGCGATGTTGCCGAGACCGATGGTGGCCGAGAGGGCGGCGCAGAGAGCCTGGAAGTGGTTGATGTGCCCGGTGTCCTCGGGGCGGTCGTACTTGCCGCGGATGCAGGCGTAGCCGTGCGTGAGGATGCGCCACTGGGCGAACTTGGTCACGATGGAGAACGCCAGCCCGCAGCCCAGCAGCAGGATTGCCAGGGGGACCGACCAGACCCAGCCGGACAGGTTCGCCACGAAGTCGGCTATGTTTTCAGCGCTCAGGTTATCCATCTACGCACCACGCTCGACTCTCGAGGAATCGATAAGATCGTCGGCGAAGATAGCGGCCCGGACCCGCTCGGGCAACCATCGCGGGTGTGGCACCGGCTTCCAGCCGGTGGTGGAATATCTCACCGGCAAGATGCCGGTGCCACACATTTCGGCCGGCACGGGGGCTGGCCGCTACATTATTGTGTGGCACCGGCTTCCAGATTACTGTGTGGCACCGGCTTCCAGCCGGTGGATCGACCGGGACAGAGCCCGGCCGCTACATATACGCCCCGCTGAAGCGATGGGCCACCCAGCGAGCGCGTGATTCCAAGCAGGCTTGTGAAGGGAGAACACGCATTATGAGTGAACAACCCGCCGGCGCCGTACGGCAGCGGGACGCGCTACCGGAACTCCCGAAAAAGGAGAACTGGGGCTCCAAGCTCGGGGTCGTGCTGGCGGTCTCCGGCTCGGCCGTCGGGTTGGGGAACTTCCTCCGCTTCCCAGGCCAGGCGGTGAACAACGGCGGCGGGGCGTTCATGATCCCATACATCATCAGCTTCCTGGTGCTGGGGATTCCGATCGCCTGGTGCGAGTGGACCATGGGACGCCTCGGTGGACGCTTCGGGCAAAACAGTGCCCCCGGCATCATGTACGCCATCTGGCGCCGCACGCCGGCCAAGTTCCTCGGCGCGATTTCGCTGCTGATCCCAATCGCGATCTATATGTACTACATCCTGCTCGAAGCCTGGTGCCTCGATTATTGCATCTTCTTCGTCCAGGGCGGGTTCTCCGAACTCTTCGCCGCCGTGACCGAAAACGTCTCCGGGCACGAGAAGGAAGTGGCGGCGGTTGTTTCCGCGACCAAAGACCACCAGAGCGAGACCTGGGGCACCTCCTCACATGGGGCCCTGTTTGAAGGCGGCCGGACGGTCTGGCTCGTCCTGACGTGCTTCCTGGTCAATTTCTTCATCATTTACCAGGGTGTGGTCCGCGGCATCGAGAAGTTCTGCAAATGGGCCATGCCGCTGCTGATCCTCTGTGCGATCATCATCCTGGTCCGCGTATTGACGCTGCCGAACATCACCACCGGCCTAGGCTTCATGTGGAATCCGCAATGGGAGAAGCTGTTGAATCCGCAGGTGTGGCTGGCGGCGTCGGGGCAAATCTTCTTTAGCCTCAGCGTCGGCTTCGGCCTGATCCTGTGCTATTCGAGCTACCTGCGAAAAAATGACGACGTGGTGCTCAGTGCCCTCAGCGCCTCCAGCACCAACGAGTTCTGTGAGGTCATCCTGGCCGGGCTGATCGTCGTCCCCACCGCCTTCCTCTTTCTCGGGGCCGAGAACGCCAAGGGCGGCACCTTTGAACTCGGCTTCGTGACCGTGCCGGCGATCATGCACTATATGCCGCTGGGACACTGGTTCGGCGCCATGTGGTTCGGACTGCTCTTCCTGGCGGCGGTGACTAGCTCTCTCAGCATGTTGCAACCCGCCATCGCGTTTTTGGAGGACGGCTTCGGCCTTGGTCGCCGCGCTAGTGTCGGGATCCTTGGCATTGTTACCGCCCTGGGAGCAGGTCTGACGATGACTTTCAGCCGCGGCTCCGTGGCACTCGATCATACCGACTTCTGGTGCAACCTGTGCATGATCATCGCCGCCAGCGGGCTGGTTATCATCTTCGGCTGGGTGATCGGAGCCAAGCGGGGCGTCAAGGAAATGAACCGCGGCGCGGATTTCCACGTCCCGCGCTTCATGGCGATTATGATCCGTTACATCACGCCGGCGTTTCTGATCATCATCTTGGGTGCCTGGACGTACAACAACTTGCCCGACTACCTGGCTGGCATGAACCCGGCCAAGCAAGGCCCGCTCGCGGCCGAGCAGGTGGCGAGCGCCGCCGCCGGCTTGTGTCAAGCGCTGCGGGCCGATTTCGCCGACGATTCACTGAACGAGAAGGAACTGGCCGTGAAGGTCCGGAGCGCCGTGAAGTCGGTAACGGAACTCAAGGAGCCCGAGCAGCTCCAGCCGCCGCTGGCCGACATTCTCGCCGAGCAGAATCTCACCGCATGGCTGGGCCGAGTACGCTCTGAGGCAGTGGCGGCCGACTTCGGCAACGAGGAAGACGCCCGCGACGCGTTCTACGAAGTGGTGCTGGTGCGTCACCTCGGGCTGCTCCCGGTCCTGGACGAGCCAGATGCCAAGGTGGTGGCGGCGGGGATCGTGGCCGAGGTGGCCCTGACGCCACGCGAGTTGGTCGACAAGATCAACCGCCTGGCCGGCAAGCCGGGCGCCGCACTGGAGGTCGAGCAAGGCGTCGATTTCATCACGGCGGTGCGGGCCAAGGCGGCCGAAGCTCGGCGACACGCCATGGTGGATGCCAACATCGCCCGCTTTGTCTTTTTGGGAATCCTGCTGTTTTTCCTGGCGCTGTTCGTGCTCAGCGACGTGGCCTGCCGCAACCGGATCGGCCGGACCATCGCGCGGGCGGAACAGGACGGCGTCGCTTGGGAGACCGGCTCATGAACACGCTAACGATGCTCCTGGCCGAGACGGCGGATGAAAACGTGACGCTGACGACAGGCGGTATGGTCATGATGGTGTTTTGTGTCACCCTGGTACTCGGTCTCAACATCTTCTGCCTGACACGCATCCTGCGTCCGAGCGATCCCTCCGATTGACGATTGATCATTGCGGGCGACACAAATCGTCAATCCGCAATCCGCATCTGATCGGCCCGTC
>JAGMDK010000302.1 GCA_023128695.1 Phycisphaerae bacterium | reverse complement strand
ATCCGGGTTAGCAGTCTGTCGGACTTAGCCGTTTTGTGGCTTTCTATGCCTCTCTTCGGTGTCTGGACCCTGGGGTGCCGACCCACATGGGCGCGCTCCCACGGTGTTTTCGAACCCTAAGTCCGACAGACTGTTAGCCCGCGCGGTCGCTCGCGACCAATTGTGGTCCCCTCTGGCGTACATCTGATGCGAACGGCTTTCGGTCGGCTTCAGCCGACGTGTGGCACCGGCATCGTATGGCACCGGCATCTTGCCGGTGGAGACAAGCTCCACAGCATTCCCGTTTACACTCAGAATGCCCGGATAAACCTAAAGTTTCTCGCCGATCCACTTCCGCCCGGCGTCGAGAGCTGCGCCGATTTTCTCGGGGGCTTTCCCGCCGGCCTGGGCCATGGTGGGCGGGCCGCCGCCGCCGCCGTTGATGGTCTTCGCGATGCTTTTGACCAGGTCGCCGGCTTTGAGACCCTTCTTGATCAGGTCGGGCGTCATCGCCGCCAGGAGGAGGGCCTTCTCACCGCCGCGGACGCCGAACAGAACGGCGGCCGAGCCGCACTTCTGCTTGATCATGTCGGCCCCGGTCTTGAGCTGCTCGACGGGCAAGTCCGGCATTTCGCCCACGACCACGGTGGTCTCGCCGATCTTCTCGGCCGCTTGCAGCAGTTCGTCGACCTTCTGTTTTACCACTCCCACGGCGTCCGCGGCGTCGGCCTTCTGCTGCTGCTTGACGATCTTCTGGAGCTTGGCGATCGCGTCGCGCAGCTTCATCCGATCAACCATGCGCAGCGTCGCCCCGGCGATTGTCTGCTGTAATTCGGAAACCTGCGTGGCGAGCCCGGGTATGACATCCTTGGAAGAGCCGCGGGCTTCAGCCCGCGCGGCCCCGGCTTTCGCAGTCACTGTGGCACCGGCTTCCAGCCGGTGGGCGCGGTTGAGCAGTTCCGCGCCGAGTTCCGTCGCGGCCCGCGCGGCATCACCGGTAACGCCGACCACACGCCGAATCCCTTTCGCGACGGCCTCTTCGTTGACGAGGACAAACTGTTCGATCTCGCCGGTGGATTTCAGATGCGTGCCGCCACAGAATTCGATCGAGTATTGCCGCCAGTCGGGATTGTCGGGCTTGCTGACGAGTTCCTCGACCGGCACGCCGATGGACATGACGCGGACCAGGTCGGGATATTTCTCGCCGAAGACGGCCCGCAGACCGTTGATCTTGAGTGCTTGTTCCTGTGCGACGTCCTGGTAATACACCGGCAAGTCGGCCACGATCTTCTCATTGACGAGTTGCTCAATCCGCGCCAACTCCTCCGGCGTCAGAGCCCGGGGATGCGAAAAGTCGAACCGCGTCTTCTCCGGATCGACCAGTGAGCCCTTTTGCTGCACGTTCTCGCCAAGCACCTCGCGCAACGCCCAGTTCATCACGTGCGTGGCAGTGTGGTTTTGCATGGTTGGATTACGTTCTGACCTATCCACTTTTGCTACGACGAAGTCTGTGTGTGCTTCAGCTTCCTCCTTGAGACCTTGTCGCGAGCATTCGGCCGCATAATCTGGATCATACTTAGCGAGAAATCCACTTACACATTTTCCGATGTGTACCCAAACACCGTCTAATTCCTGAGTGTCTTCTACTCGAAAAAGCCCAGATTTCGCGACAATGTCACCAGTATCACCAACCTGCCCACCACTCTCAGCGTAGAAAGGAGTTTTCGAGATGATGATTGCTCCGGTTTCGCCTTCCATGATTTTTAGCGAATCAACTGCGAGTTCTGGACCGGTGAGGATGCAATCAATGCCATCATTCGCTGAGAATGTGTAGTATCCAATAAACTTTGTCTGGCCATGTATCCGCAGGAATCCCTGTAGCTTAGGGTGTGAAAATAGGGCTGCATCACGCCTTCCACGGGACGATCGCGCTCGCTCACGGGCTTCGTCCATCAACCGCTCATACTCTACAATGTCTACTTGCAACCCTTTCTCCTCGGCCATGATCTGCGTCAGATCGATTGGGAAGCCGTAGGTATCGTGCAAAATAAAAGCTACATTACCTGGGATCACCGGTACACGCCGAAAGTACTTCAAAAAAAGCGCCTGATTGGCGTCCTGAATGCAGACCTTGAGTCGGCGCGGGTTCTTGACGACGAGCGGTTTCTCCGGTGTGAGCACCTGCCGCACCTCGGCGACGTTGCTATTCCGATCGTAGATTTCAATCTCATCGGCGAGTTCGTGGTGGATCTCGGCATGTCGGACCGCGTCAAACGCTGCGAACTCGAATATTTTGATCCCACGATCAAGCGTCCGTTCGAATGATTCCTCCTCCTCGCGAATGATTTCCTTGACATGCTGGGGGTTCTGCTTCAACTCTGGAAACGCCTCGCCCATCACGTCCACCACCGTGTCCACCAAATCGCACAGGAACGGCTTGTGTAGATCGAGGTATTGCCAGCCGAAGCGAATCCCGCGGCGGAGAATGCGGCGCAGGACATAACCACGTCCCTCGCGGTCGGGGACGGCCCCGTCTGTCAATGCGAACGTCAGGCAGCGGATGTGGTCGGCGATTACCCGGCAGGCTTCGTCCTGCATGTTGCCGGCGCGGATGGTGGCATAGCGGTCGACAACGGCCGGCGAGCCGCCGGCTGCTACATCTCGTCCGGTACGGGGCCCGGACGCTACATCCACGGGGGGGACGCCCGCGCTACCACCATATATGTGCCCGGCGATGTCCTCGATCGCCTGGATGATGGGCACGAATACGTCCGTGGCGTAGTTGTTGTTGTGGCCTTGAAGAACGGCAGTCACGCGCTCGAAACCCAGGCCGGTATCAACATGCTTGGCCGGCAGAGGGGTCAGTTTGCCGTCGGGGCCGCGGCTGAACTGAATGAACACCAGGTTCCAGATCTCGATTACACGCGCGTCGCCGGCGTTGACCAAGCCGCGACCGCTTTTGTCCGGCGTGAGGTCCATGTGAATTTCGCTGCACGGCCCGCACGGCCCCGTCTCGCCCATTTCCCAGAAATTGTCCTTCTTATCGCCGGGGTGGATGTGCTCGGGATTGATGTCCGTCACGGAGGCCCACAGGTCCTTGGCTTCCAGGTCGGGTTCGAGCCCCTCGGTTTCGTCGCCGCCGAAATACGTGGCGTGCAGCCGGGCCTTGTCGAGCCCCCAGACCTTGGTGAGCAGCTCCCAGGCCCACTCGATCGCCTCTTTCTTGAAATAGTCGCCGAAGGACCAGTTGCCGAGCATCTCGAAGAAGGTGTGGTGGTAGGTGTCGTGGCCGACGTCGTCGAGGTCGTTGTGCTTGCCGCCGGCCCGGATGCACTTCTGCGTGTTGGCGACGCGGGTGTGCTTGGGCTTCTCCGTGCCGAGGAAGTACGGCTTGAACTGGTTCATCCCCGCGTTGGTGAACAGCAGCGTCGGGTCGTCGTGCGGGACGACCGGCGAGCTGGGCACAATCGCGTGCGCGTGCTTGTCGCGAAAGAACTCGATGAACTCCCGGCGAACGTCGGCGGCGGTGCGGGTCACGGCGGGCCTTCCTGTCGTTAAGGGCATTACTCGTTCAAATGAAACATTCTATGCGTCTCGGCCCGGAATTGCAGCATAGGCGAGAGGGTGAAGTGTCTCGGGGTGGGCATCAGGAAAGTGGGTAACCCGGTGGGGCGGCCCTCCGGTGGGGCGGCCCTCCGCGGCCGC
>JAGMDK010000301.1 GCA_023128695.1 Phycisphaerae bacterium | reverse complement strand
CCGTACTGGCGGGCACGGAGGCCCGCCCCACCCACTATGTTGACGCTAACCCGTGTCTCGAGGGTGCCGGGTGAATTACATTTGTCTGGGACCGCTAGGCCGGCCGGGCCGGGGACAGGCCCTCGGGGGGCCGCTGGTTGCCGGGCCGGGCCTGTTTGGCCTGCTGGTGGGCGCGGATCTCCCGACACAGGCGGTTCAGTGCCGCCCGGACCTGGGCGATGAACTGGTCCAATCGGTTTTGCCTCTGCCCACTCGGATCATCCAGATCGTCGAGCAGGGTTTCGAGTTGGAGGACCAACCCGGTCAGCCATTCCGTGTCGAGCCCGCGGATTTCCTCCACCGCACGGCGATAGTTCGCTTCGGCGCGGCGGTAGGCCTCGTCCGCGGGAGAAAGCCGTGCGGCAAGCTGGTGGAAACGGTGGACCACCCCGGCGAGATTCTTGATCTTGGCCGCGACCTCCTTTTTGCGATCCAGCAATTCGCGCGCGGCCTCTTCCGTTTCGTGCTCCTGGCCGCGGCGTGAGATCTCGGCCCGCAACGCTTCCAGCCGTTCCTCGGGCAGCAGGGTCGGCAGGAGCGTGTGGATCGCCTGGAGACGCTTGATGACCCAATTGGCGGTTTCCGGGTTGCCCGCCCGCGCCGCCGCGGCCCCTTTGTTCGAGAGGTCCTTGATCTGCCGTCGATAGGCGCCCGCCCGTTTGAGCAGCCGGTCGTACTGCTCCTCGCAACGTTGCAGGTCGGCGGCGGCGATATAGACCGGGTAGCGCTGCCGAAATTCACGCATCTTGTCGAGCATGCGTAAGGCGCGGGTCACCTCGAACTGGGCCAAGTAGCCATCGAACTCCCGCTGCAAGCGCGAGAACGTACCTTGCAACTCACCGCGGGAGGGGAAATCACAGCGGGTCGGCGTGACGAAACCACGCTGTAACTTGGACGTGTGCTCCTTCTTCTGCTGCTCCTCCTCCGGCGTCGTGCGCGCCGCGCGCAGCGCCGCCTCGCGCTCGGCGATGAAGCTGCGCATCATCGAGCCGAGCAGGGGATCGGCATTTACGTCCGGGTGGCTCAAAGCTCGGGCCGCGACACTCTGTAAAGAGACGGTGTCCACGGCGCTGCTCATGATTTGCGCACAGAATTGTTGGTAAACGTCCTGGCGATGCTTGTCGCGCGAGGCGAGCCCCTGACCGGGGAGCCCAAAGACCGCCAGCCGAGCCAGTTCCCGGGAACCGTTACGGAACTCGGGCGGGCAGTCCGGCCCGTCGAGAATGTCGAAGGGGATCACGGCGTCAGGTGTCAACCACCCCAACTTTGCGAGCCGGCGCAGGAGAGCGCGACCAAGCGCGGGAGGCAACAGCTCGGCCACAGTACGGGCGGCACAGAGAGGGGACATCTCGCGCGCCGCGGCCAGGCGACGTTCGAGAGCGACGGTCGCGAGTCGACTCAGACGCGACCAATCCGGTTTTCTCGCGCGCGGACGCGCGACCGGGTGATTCTGATCCTGCGACGCAGCCATTCCGCCTCCTGAAGAAACCACGTGAGAGGCGACAATGTGATTTATTCATAGTGTACCTCGGCGCAAGTGTCAGGGCCACTTATAAGAAAATGTGAATCCGTCGCCCGATAATTCGAGTGGGGTTCAGACGGTCCCCTTTTTCACCGTACCGAAGAGCCGCGGGCTTCAGCCCGCGCGGCCGTTCGCGATGTAGGTGTATATATGGTTTTGACCTGCGGGACACCGCGCGGGCTGAAGCCCGCGGCTCTTCTGTCGCGCGGGCTGAAGCCCGCGGCTGGGGTTTGGCCCTTTTACTCTCCATTTCTAGTTTGAGCAAGATTCCTCGGTTTGTGACATAGTTTCAGAAGGATTGTGGCCACGGGCTTGACTTTTCTGGCCCTCTGGTATCT
>JAGMDK010000300.1 GCA_023128695.1 Phycisphaerae bacterium | reverse complement strand
CAATAGTTATTTCGTCGCAGGCCCTTATTCCGGCGGCTCGTATTTGACCCAGCCGTTCATCCTGCTCAACTTCCACGGCGGCTACGAGGACGTCTCGACGCTGGCGCACGAGATGGGGCACTCGATGCATTCATACTTGTCGCGCCAGACGCAGCCGTACGTCTACCACCGTTACGACATTTTCTGTGCCGAGGTGGCGTCGGTCACCAATGAGATTCTGCTGCAAAATTACGTGCTGGAGAACATCTCCGACCCGCAAACCAAGCTGGCGCTGCTGATCGAGCTGCTCGAAGGCTTCCGCGGCACCGTCTTGCGGCAGACCATGTTCAGCGAGTTCGAGCAGCGTATCCACGAGATGGCCGAGCAGGACCTGCCGCTCACGGCCGACTCGCTGGGGGCCGCCTATCGCGAGATCATGAAGAAATACTACGGCCCGGATTACACGCACGACGAACTGGTCGACAACTACTGGATCCGCATCCCCCACTTTTACTACAACTTCTACGTGTACAAGTATGCCACCAGCTACTGCGCGGCGTCGAACATCGCCGGCCGGATTCTGGCCGGCGAGCCGGGCGCGGTGGAGGCCTACCTGACGTTCCTCAAGAGCGGCAGCAGCCAGTACCCGCTCGAGTTATTGAAGCTGGCCCGCGTGGACATGACCTCGCCGGAGCCGGTCGAGGCCGCCATGAAATACTTCGAGAAGCTGCTGGACCAGACTGAAGAGCTGCTCAAGGCACAGGGACACTAATACTCTGTCAACGCCAAACGTGCGGGTTGGGCAGATCAGGGAGGGCGAGGCTCCTGCCGAGCCGTGCGCGCCACGTCAGGGAGGGCGAGGCTCCCGCCGAGCCGGGCGCGCTGCGTCAGGGAGGGCAAGGCTCCTGCCGAGCCGTGCGCGCCGCGGCTCAGCGGGAGCTTCGCCCTCCCTTTACGCAGGTGCGAGATTCCTATCACGGCTCGGCAGGAGCCTCGCCCTCCCGCTCACCGGCGCGCTGCGGCTCAGCAGGAGCTTCGCCCTCCCTTCACTCTGGTGCGAGATTCCTATCTCGCACCCGGGCGTGCCGCTATGATTGCGCGTCATGAACACTCATTACTCTGACCGTCTGGCTGAGGCCATTCGCTGCCGTCAAACACCGGCCGTGGTGGGAATCGATCCCGTCCTGGAGCGCCTGCCGGCCGCGCTGCGGCCGAAAGACACTACCTGCGGAGCGGCCCTGGAAGCCGTCGAAACTTTCTGCCGCGGCGTACTCGATGTCCTGGCCCCGCTGGTCCCCGCCGTCAAGATCAACGTGGGCTTTTTTGAAGCGTTCTACTGGTATGGTTTCACAGCCTACTACCGCATAGTAGCTTATGCACATCAGCGCGGCTTGCTTGTCATCGGCGACATCAAACGCGGCGACATCGGCTCCACCGCCCGGCAATATGCCCAGGGTCACCTGGATCACACGGTCTTCGACGAGGTTCACGAGCTCCACATTCCTGACGCCGTCACGCTCGCCGGCTACCTGGGGGAAAACGCCGTCCGCCCCTTTATCGACCTCGCTCGCCGACATGGCCGGGGCGTGTATATCCTGGTGCGGCCCTCCGAACCAAAAGCCGATGAAGTACACGAGTTCGGCGGCGCGCAGCGTTTCTACCAACACATGGCCGGGCTTGTCCGCCGCTGGGGCGACGATGAGGAACTAATCGGCGAGTGCGGCCTGTCGTGCGTCGGGGCGGTGGTGGCACCGAAGGACGCGGAGAGCACCGCCGCATTACGGGCCCTGCTGCCGCGAACGCCGTTTCTTGTCCCGGGCTACGGGGCGCAGGGGGGCACGGCGGAAAGCTGTCGCCCGTGTTTCCTCCCCGACGGGACGGGCGCCGTTATCAACGCCTCGCGCTCGGTGATCTACGCCTTCAGCAAACCGGAGTACGCCGAGCGTCACGGCGGGGATTGGCAGGCGTGCATCGCGGCCGCCGGCCGCACATTCGCCGCGGACGTGGCGGGGCTCGCATCGGGTTGACGGCCCGTTCGGGTTGGGCAGGCGAACGGGAGGGCGAGTGAACGGGAGGGCGAGGCTCCTGCCGAGCCATGGGCGCCGCGGCTCAGCGGGAGCTTCGCCCTCCCATATCCGCGGCTCAGCGGGAGCTTCGCCCTCCCTTTTATGGTGCTACCCGTCAAGCGAGGGCTGACAGAGCACTTGGACAGGAGCAGTAGTGACCGACGCGCACTCACCGCCCGTGGCGTATCCCGGCCTGCGCTGGGCGCTCGGCTTCACCCTGCTGGGCCTGGCGGTGTCCATCTGCCTGGGCGTGCTGAGTGAGGGGGTCTACCACGACGATGACCTGACCCACCTGCAAATGGCGCGCTGGTCATGGGATTACCCCCGCTACTTGCTCCATGACTGGGGTCGCCCGGGGTTCACCGTGCCATATGCCCTCCCCGCCCTCCTGGGCTGGCCGGCCGCCCGTGTCTTCAGTGGACTCCTGACCGCCCTGACCGCCTGGCTCGCATATCGCATTGCCGTTCGTCTTCGGGTGCGCTGTGCCGCGCTGGTGCCCTTGCTGCTGTGGCTCCAGCCGCTCACGTTTACACTGAGCTATACGACCCTGACCGAAACCCCGCTGGCGTTGTACTTCACACTCGCCGGCTGGCTCTATCTGCGCGGAAATTACCCCTGGAGCGCGGCGGTGATCTCACTCTGCGTGGTTACGCGTCAGGAAGCCGGCGTCTTTCTCATACTGTGGCTCACGGCCCTGTGTTATCAACGACAATCCGTCCGGGTCTGGATCTGGATCGTCTGGGCCCCCGTGCTCCACTACTTCCTCTGTCTCGCATTCATGCCCGATACCCCGCTCCAGCGTCTCCTGGAACCGATCCCGACCGAGGAATACGGTTCCGGCACGTGGCTGACCATGTGCGCCCGCTGGGCGGAAGCGGCCGGCCTGGGGCCGTGCCTGTTGGGAATTGCGGGCCTGCCGGTCCTTCTTCGGCGTCCCGGCGGTCGTTTGTGGATCGGTGCGGGACTGGCGTACTTTGCGGCACACGTCGTGATATACCGTCTTGGGCTATTCGCCAGTGGGGGCTATGCCCGCTTTCTGGTACCGCTCGGGCCGGTTGTCGCGGTCGCCGCCGCGGAAGCGGTCTCGCAAGCCTGGCGGGCACTACGAACCAAGCAGGCCAAACGTCAACATAGTGGGTGGGGCGG
>JAGMDK010000030.1 GCA_023128695.1 Phycisphaerae bacterium | reverse complement strand
CCACACAAGAATGTAGCGGCCGGGCGTGTGTGGCACCGGCATCTTGCCGGTGGAATCATCACAGGCTGGAAGCCGGTGCCACAGTAAACGGAGAGGTTGCATTCTGCTCGGCGGCGCGGACAATACGGTCGTCTAGGAAATAGTGGATTTCTTGAAAGGGACCGCCATGCCTGAACGCAGACCACAGATCAACTTTCAGGTCGACCACGCGATGAAGCTCCTCTATGAGGAGGCTAAACTATCGGGCCATTGGGTCACGCGCTTTTGCGCCGCCGGGCTTTTGCTGCTGGTCGAGGATCCGCGGGCGCGCGTCACGGCTTTGAACCGTCTGCGAGAGTGGGAGGCGGAGTACGAGCACGCCTCCCCGAAGCAGATCCAGGATTTCGTGCAAGGCGCGCAAGACGCGATGCAACGCGCTGCTCGAGGAACTCGGCGAGCCCCGAAAGCTCGGCCGGCGCGAAAAGCGGCAAAACGCGGTAAATCCGGATGAGCTGCTCTCCCAGCGCATCAGCGCCACAAGTCCGTTGCCCTGACATGGTCTCTCCTTCAAGAATGAGTTGGAAGCCCGGCGCGGCGGAGTAAGCGCGCTCTGCAACGGGCTCTGCCCACTGCGGGCCGCACGCCTTCCGTGGCGTCCGATTCCCTGGCCTGCGTGGCCCGCCGATGAAGGGGAGGCATTCGCACCTGCGAATCCACACAATCCAGTGTACGGTATATGTTAGGTTTTGTAAAGTACATCTTTCCAGCCACCTGTATTTTCGTGGGAATTTTATCTTCCCAGGCTACAGCCTTCGCCAAGCCCGATGGCCTGTTTGTACCCAATCCGCGCAGGGAATACACTCAGGCAAATACCCGTAATTACTTATCGGGTGTGTCCTTTTGGAAGAACTCTCGATCTTCATGCCGCCGGGCTCAGATATGGCCAGGATAGCTTTTTGGCATCGTCTCCATCGTTGGCCTCGCCGAGTGCGCTGGCCTCTGAAGACCTTCGTATTCCTCGTGACCGTATTGCTGGTGTTGTATCCCAAGGTCTGGTTGATCCCCACTCAGTGCGGGCGTTTGCAGGACCTCAATTCAGTCCTGGAGCCGGAGCACCCCGCCTTGGCCGAACTCGAGTCGCAAGTAATCGCGGCGGCGGGCGAGGATGCCACGCCGGACGACGTGCGGGCCGCGGTCATGGATGTCGTTTACGCGCGGGTCCCATACGGATTCGATTGGGAAGTCTGGGGAGTGATGGACTATCTGCCAACGGTAGACGAGGTGTTCACGATGGGGCGCGAAGACTGCGATGGACGCGCCGTAGTGGCCGCTTCCCTCCTGCGGCGGCTGGGGCATGAGGCTTGGCTGGTCACGGACATCAAGCATGTCTGGGTGGTTACCTGCGACGCGTCGCAAGAGCACGAGCCCCGGGAAATCATGGACCCCGGCACGGGAGCCAAGACGCTGGTCGGCGGCGAATCTGGAACGCGGCCAACCGTGAACCTGGAAGCCCTGATGAATCTTGGCCGAGGGCTGACCTTCGGAATCGCGGTGTTCCCGCTGGGACGGGAAGTGGTGCTGGTCTTGGTCCTCTGTGCCGTGACGCTACACCCCTGGTCATCGCTCAGGAGACGCATCATCGGCTGCCTGCTTTTGGGAGGAGCTTTGACGCTGTTCCGCTGGTCCGGGGCAGCGCCGGCCGCACTCGCTTCCGAGCCGCTGCTCGTGTGGAGCGGCCTGTTGGCGGGGGTGGGTGGATGGTTACTGCTGGCGATTAAAGCCGCCCCAACCCGAGGCGGGGCACGCCGGGGTGGAGATTAGTGGAGAGACGCGGGAACTCCGAAGAGCCGCGGGCTTCAGCCCGCGCGGTCGTTCGCGACCTATTGTGGTTCTCTCTTGCGGTCCGCCACGCGGCTAGCCGTCAGCTCGTCGCCGCGCGTTGCGGGCGCGGGACCGCGTGGTCCAGAGACCGAACAGCGTGAACAGCAGAGCGCTGGCAGCGGTCGCGGGACACAGGCCCGTATCTTTGAGCGATTGATCGAGTGTGCTGGTTTCCTCGCTCGACTCCTCGGTCTCTTCGTCTTCAGCGGTCGTTTCGTCCTCGGGCTGCTCTTGGGTAACGTCCGGCTCCGGCGACGCCGTACCAACCGTGGTAAACGACCAGATCGGACCCTCCGTGGAGCCGGCGTCATTCTCCGCGATGACCTGCCAGTAATATGTACGCCCCTCACGCAAGTTCAGGTTCGCGTTCCATTGCGACGCGGTCGTGCCGGCGTTGAGGAACTTGGTGTTCAGAGCCATGTCCGGACCGACGATCACGCGGTACATCTCCACTCGTTCCGAATCGGACCAGTCGAGCCTGACGTCGGTCGGCATGTCAGCGGCCCCGTCCGACGGGTACGGCGAGGACGGCTCGGTCGGAGGACGAAGCGCCGTGGGAGGCTCGGTTTCAGGGGTCTCGGTGGTGTCGGATGTAGTATCCGTTTCGTCGGTAGTATCATCCGGGGTACCGCAAATGCCGTCACCGTCCGCGTCGTTCTCCGGATCGTTCGGACAGATGTCACATGCGTCTCCAATGCCGTCCAGGTCGGCGTCGGCCTGGTCCGGGTTGGCGATGTTCGGACAATTGTCCATGTTGCCGCACAGGCCGTCGTCATCGATGTCGTTGTAGGGGTCGTAGAGGCAGTGGTCACAGGCGTCGCCGATGCCGTCCAGGTCGGTGTCGGACTGGTCCGGATTGGCGATGGTGGGACAATTGTCCACGTCGCCGCAGATGCCGTCGCCGTCGGCGTCGTTGCCCAAATCGAAGGGGCACGCGTCGCAGGCGTTGCCGAGGCCGTCGCCGTCGGCATCAGCCTGGTCGGTGTTGGGCGTCACCGGGCAGTTGTCGATGCCGTTGGCCACGGTATCGCCGTCGATGTCCCAATCGCAGGCGTCGCCCTCGCCGTCGCCATCGAGGTCGGGTTGATCCTCTCCCGGCTCTGGCGCGTTGGGGACCTCCGGGCAGTTGTCGTCCACGTTCAAAACCCCGTCGCCGTCGATGTCATCGTCGCAGGCGTCGCCGAGGCCGTCGCCGTCGAGGTCGGATTGATTCTCATTGTCGTCATTGGGACAGTTGTCGCACACGTCGCCGAGGGTATCTCCGTCGCTGTTGTCCTGGTTGGGGTTGAAGATAAACGGGCAGTTGTCGTCGGAATCCTGAATCCCATCCTGGTCCGCGTCGTAGAACGGGGGACTGACGACGATCTCGACCGTCTCCACGCTGACGATTTCTTCCGGCTCGCCCTGGTGGATGGTGAGGTCCAAGGTCGCGGTCACGGTCACCGGGTCCGGACCCGGGAACTGCTCATCGCTGTAAACGTGCTCGATCACCGCCTGGTCGCTGGTCGGGTCCGGGCTGTCCGGGTCGCCGAAGTTCCAGGCGTAGACCAGGTCCTCGTTGGGCTCCCCGTTCTCGTCGAGCGACTGGGCGGCGTCGAACCGCACGCGCAACGGTGCTCTCCGCCCCGGGTTGGTATCGTCTTCCGGATACGAGACCTCGACTACGGGGTAGACACGCGGGACGACGTCCCCATTCAGCAGAGTGATGGGCAGACTGTAGGGCGTCTTGCCGGTGGTCATGAAGTGGAACCGGTCGGGTGCTCCGGCCCCGCCGCCGTTGTTCGAGAAGGCGTGTACCCAGTACGTCACGCCGGTGGCGGCGTCGCCGGCGTTGCCCACCAGTTGCAACGAGGTTGTCGAGGGAACGTTCGTGATCGTGAAGAAGCCCGGTATGGCGCCGGCGCCGCCGATGATCCGCACGTAGTCGCCGGCCTTGAAGTCGCTGGCGACGAAGTTGGCCCCGTCGTCCGTGAGCGTCGTGTACGCGCTCCCGTCGTAGACCAGACTGACGTTGCCTTGTTCAGTGTCAGCCTCCGGATCGTATTCAATCTTAAACTGGATTCCACCCTCGTTATCATTGAAGGTATACAGAACGTCGGTCGTCGCCGGGGTGGCCTGAACGCCGGAGAGTGAGCCTTCGACCTGCCAGACTTCGGCCCCCGGTGTGGTGTGGTCGATGCACGTGATCGTCCATTTCTCGAGTTTCGTTTCCAGGCGATCTTGCGCGTCCTTGTCAACCTCGATGCCTTCGACTCCGAAACTATCTTCCAGATGTCCGCGTCCGTGGTTGACGACGTCGGGGCGCGGGTCGGAGAACTCGAGTTCCCATTGCTCGTCGATACCCTCGCCGGGCTTCAGCCGGGCATAGAAGTAGTACTCCCCGTCAGGCACGCTGGAGATGTCCACCGGATACGTTAGATGAGCGAGCCCCGGCGGCGACTTATGTAGCACGCCCGGGAACTGGGTGCCGTCGTAGTCGGCGTCATCGGTGTCATAGTAGAACTCGATCTCCGTCCCGGCGTAGAAATCAAAGGCCTTGAAGCCGAGGATGAGGTTCGGCCCGATCACCGTCTCGCCGGGCGGCCGGTTGAACTCCAGTTCGGGGACCGAGCGCAAATGCCAGTAGAAGGTGATGACCGAGTGGTCGTCGTACTCCACGATGTTCCGGATTTCGAGACCGCTGAGATGGCCGCCCCACCAGTTGGAATTGGGATCCGTCCCTTCGTCCCATTGCGTGACGAAGAAAGCCCCGGGGAACGGGTCGCCGGAGTCGCCGTAGTTCTCGCCGGCTTCCAGTTGCTGGAGTCCGTCGGCCTGCACGATGTTGTACCCGAAATGGCTGCCGATACGTTGTTGCTGCGGGGCGCCTTCGAGATTTTCCCCGAAGTCCGTGTGCATGATCAGCATGCCTTCACCCGGACCATAGAGCGAGAAATTGCGCCAATTCGGATAGGGATACAGATGGTGCGTGACGCGCCAGAAGTAGTACAGCTCGCCGTTCATAATGGTGTCGGTGGCATCATAGGCATAAGTCAGCGCGTTGGGATTCTTGAAGACGTACACGGAGTTCGTGGGGTTGAAGGCGTAGTCGTAGAGCGTGACTTGGGTCTCCTCCATCGGATTGATGACTTCGGTCAGGTCCTGGACCTCGATCCACGGGAGGTGGTCCGTGCCGAGGCCGGCATTGCCCACCCCGGATTGTTTCAGCGGCGGAGTGGGGTGCACCCACGCGCCCGACATGATGTCCCAAGCGCCCACCGGGTGGTTGATCACGGGACCCGTCGGGCTGTATTCGTCATAATCATAGAGGTCCGGATAACCTTCCCAGACGTGCAGCCATTCGTGGGACATCAGTTGCTTTTGATAGTCCTGCGTCTCGCCGCCTGTCTCGCCGGAGCCGTCCATCGGCGTTCCGAAGTCGGAAAACTTCAGTGGGGACATGGTCGTGCCGGGTTGCTCTCGGACCTGAATGGGAAGGTTCATGCCGGGGGCCGGGAGTACGAACAGCGGGCGTCCGCCGGCCGAGGAGGCCTCCCCGGTCGTTCCCGCGGGAATAATGAAGGTGGAATGAACATAGCCGGTGACGTCCGGCGGCTGGCCGACCGTCATGATCACCTCGTCCCAGTCGACGCTCGCGTCCAGGGCCGCCACGATGTCTTCGGTCAGCCGCCGACGGTTAAAGGGATACCTCCCGGCCGGCCCGCCATCGTTGGCGGTCATAGTGTACTCGTCGATGACGTAGTTCTCGGTGCCGGCGGCGCGGACCTCGCCCAGGTCGAGCAGGCCGTCGAGGTTGAAGTCGCGCTTCATGGCCTGGGAGAACTCCTTCGAGAAGCCCAGGTAGCCGAAGTCGGTACCTTTGCCTTCAGTGACAGCAGCCTTGAAGAGGTGGTCGTTCGGGTCCGCACCGATTACTTCGCTTCCAGTAGCCTCGAACGTGAGCGCCACGACCTGAAACTTCAAGTCCTCGGGCGGGTTGGTGGTCGGTATCAGGTCACCTAGGTCGTAACCGTCGGGATGCCCTGGGTCAAAGTTAATCGTTGCCAGGGCCTCCCACGCCTCATCGCGGGTGTACAGTATGGGGTAGGCTCCGTCGTCGCCGCCATAGGCCAGGCCCGAGGCGCCAAACATGGAGAACCCAACCGGGAACTCGTAAATGGCCTTGTTTGTCGCCCGGTTAACTATCCACAAATCCGCGATTCCATAGAAGTCCGTCAAGACCCACAGCAGGCCCGTGGTTGAATCGTAATCCATGTCCTGGACGGGGAATGCAAAGTCGACCCACTCTCCGGAATACCAGTCCCACGTCTGAATAGGTATGGGGGGGTCTTCGAGCAGTGTTGCTTCGCCTGACGTGGTATTGATTGTCACGAGATAGTTCTCGGCCACGCCGAGCTGCTCTCGGGCACAGATCCCATAGAGGGTGCCGCCGCCAATGTCCAGGGCGATGGCGCTCATCTTTATCCCGCTCCACTCACTGGCCGACGGGTCCCAGAACATCGTATCATTGTTGACGCCATTCCAGTCTGCCGTTGGGGGTGTGGCAGTACTGTTCACCGCGATGGTAACCAAGCGGTTCCAGAGCGTGTCGGCCCCGTAGAACTTATAAATAGTTGCGGTGATGGGATCAGTTATATCGACTTTCTCGCGGAATGTCAGGGCGTTTGCACCGTTGAGGGGCTCTCTCCGCCAGGTCATGAACTCCAGGTTCAAGACATTGCCGGCGTCGTAGCCGTTGGTGCCGTGTACGTTGTAGGCCAGCGGGCCGCCGGCGGGGATGATGCCGTCCGGGCCGCTCGGATTGTTCGGATTCCCCCCGCCGATGTCATGGCCCCAGGGGCTAAAGCCGGCCGGCGAGGTGACCTCCCCCAAGCGGCCGTCGCCGCCGTAGAACAGACCGGAAATGTTCGAATCGTATGCCCGGTGATACATGGACGATGGCAGATCGTCGAACTCGGCCGGCCCGTCGTACCAGTCCTTGTGGCCGTCTTCGTTGGTATCGAGTTCGTCGGGGAGAATCGGCTTCGAGTCGTCGTCGCCGCTGCCGTCGCCGGGATTCCAATCTTCTTCCGGTCGCAGGTCCATATCGCCGCAACCAGTCCCCGGGTCACTCATGTTGGCGCCACCGTCGGCACACCTCGGGTTGGTGTCAAGAGCATAGCCGTAATCCACGCCGTCCTGCATTGCACGGGCCGTGGTGCCGCCGCAATTGGGTTCAAAGCGTCGTTCGAGCCCGTTCTCCGCAATCTGACCGTCCGGGTCGAATTCCTCCAGGTTGGGGATCAGCTCCTCCCACTCCGGCAGGGGGGCTGTGATGCCCGGATCGAGATTGTACATCGTATGCTTGTCGTTCCAGTACGCGGTCCACCACGCCTCGAAATCCCAGGCAAACAGCCCGAAATAACCGTCGCTGGGCTTGGGGGTGATTGCATTCGGCAAGTACGGAGTGAAAGCGTTCTGCTGCATTTTGCTGCCGGTATTGCTGCCTTCGAACCACCAGTCGGGGCCATCGTAGCGGTCGTTTCCGAATCGTCCCAAGATCCCGCAGGCGTTCGTGTCGCCCTGGAAACGAACCGGCTCACCAGCGTAGCCAGGGTAGTTGGCCCGGATGTACGCCTCGGCCCACGCTCGAGAAACCGGGTCCTCATTCTTGTAGCTTGGATCAAGTTTGGCCCAGGTTTCCCCGCCCCCGTAGCCTTCCGGCAGATAAACCCGTAGGAAGTCCTCGAACGGCTCAGGAAAGTCCCAATTGCTGTCATCATCCAGGTCGCAGTATTCCCCAGAATCGATAACACCATCCCGAGCGGCCTCGGCCCCTGGGCAATCAGCTCCCCAGCCGCCGGCACCTTCGCAAGCATCTATCATGCCATTTGAATCCGCGTCAACGCAATGTTGGCCCACGTGAAAAGTGCCAGTCAGTGCGAGGCAGGCATCCTCGTCGCTTTCTATCGTGCAGACTTCATCCACACAACAAGCCCAATGCCCCTCACAGGCATCCGCCGTACCATTTCCGTCATCGTCCGTGGTGCATAATATGCCCACGTAAAAAGTGCCTTCCAGCTCGTTGCAGGCCTCCTCGTCGGGTTCCAGCGTGCAGGTAAACACCTCCGGATCGCCGCCATCCCCCACGCAACAAGCCCCTGCGAGGCTCCCAGAGGCGCTACTGTCGCCCCAGCCGTCGCGGGTGGGCTCACAGAAGGCGTCGTAGACGCCGTTGTCATTCATGTCGCGGAAGCGCTCGCCGGGGGTCCAGACCCCCCCCAGGATCGTGTCGAAATCCACCATCCCCGGGGTGGCGAATTCCGTGCCGTCGACCACGGCGAACGGCTGGAGTGGCACGGTCGGGGGCTCCCAGTAATGCCCATCCGCGTCCACTCCATTCCCGTCCAACTCGCCGTTATAATCGCTCTGAATCATCTGCCGGCCTTGGACGATATACTCACCCTCGAATTTATCGAAGTTGCCGGTGTTGTTCAGATCGACGAACGGGAGGTAGAGCCCAGCGAGAGATTCCAGCGTGCTTGGATCAACGGTTTCCTCGCCGCCGTAGGTGGCTTCAGGTGGCAGAATGGCCCACGGAATCTCGACCCAATCAAAAACGGCACCGCTGACGTGGACGGTGCCATAGGAGATCTCGTACCAGAACTCCGCGAACGAATCCACCTCCGGCTTCATATGGAAGTCGAAGTATGCGTCCCGGATGTCGTTGGGGTTGTCGAGCTCCGCAAGATCGACCCCACTCTTGGTGGGTAACGCCAGTAGGACTGCAAACTTCCGTTCCTCGCCGTAAGCACTGCTTACCAGCGCAGCGGCAACCACGCCGCAGACGGCCAACAGGGAACACAGCCCCCGCCCGTTCGGACGACATTGATAGAGCATCATTCCAAAGTCCTCCCTGGACTAAAAACACCGGCATGAGGAAGCCGCACATCTGCCTCCACCCCCGCGATAGACCGTACGCTCTCTCTCTGCATGTTATCCCGTTCCAATGTGCGAGTCAACGGCAAGTCGCGGCTCTCAGAAGTAACGTATCTCTTTGTATACAAAGCGAATGGAGTAAAACCATGCATCTCCGGGAGCGGTCCCGGAGATCAGTCGCGGTCTGGAAATAATGTAGCGGTCGGGCTCTGTCCCGGCCGTAGAACACGGGAAAAACGTTCTTCCACAACGACGTCCGGGACGGAGCCCGGACGCTACGTTGCCGTGTGGCACCGGCTTCCAGCCGGTGGAACGTCCGGGACGGAGCCCGGACGCTACATGACTTTTGCGGCGGACTGCTACGATTATCAGAAGAATGCGGTCTGCTGGTCAGGCGTAGCTCTGGTGCCCGCATGGTGGTCTCCCTTTCCTTCCATTTGTCGGCTAGGTGACAATAGTATGTTAGCCGGATTGAATAGGACTTCCCAGAGCCACTCCACCGGTAATGTGGATGGGTGCCTCGGTCCGAGAATGCAGGCGGGTTGATCCTGATTCCCCGTACCGGCCGTTGCCTAAAGCGAGTATTCTCCCATGTTCCACGGCCGGTACGGGGCCCGGCCGCTACATTCGAGCTCATGGGCAGGTCGTGTTCATCAGTGCAACGAGCGGATCGATGTCACGCCAGTTGACCGTGCCATCGCCGTTCACGTCGCAGTTCGCAAACGTGCAGGTCGGCATGCCCGGTACAAACATGGCTTCCCAGGCCATCTGATGGTCGTTAATCGCCGCCGCGAAGTAGTCGACGTCGTGCCAGGAAATCGTCGCGTCACAGTTGCAGTCACCCGGACATACCACAGTTCCTTCACACTCGTCCGGGATGCCGTTGCCATTCAGGTCCAGCGAGGTGCCGGCGACGATATCGCAGAGATCCAACACGTCCGTTGCATTGCAGTCCGACAGGCCGCCGAACACGTATGCCGCCCCGACATTGCTGGCGGCCTCGTCCACCTGATACGCCCCGATGAACGCGGTGCCGCTCGAAACAGCCACCGCGTGGCCGAAAGAGTCTTCGGCCGCTCCAGCGCCGGCGAGGAGCTTGGCGGCTGCTTCCCACGTGGCGCCGTCGTAGCGGTACACGTACGCCGCCCCGGCGTCCAGGTCCGCGTCGTCGTCACCCGGCGCGCCGACGATAAGGATGTCGACGTCCATGGCGAGCGCGTTGCCGAAGTTGTCTCCCGCGGCGATGTCGAGCGGGCTCAGCCGGCCCGACTCGAGCCAGTCTTGACCGTCGAAGTGGTACGCGTACACTGCGCCGGCGGCAATGCCGTGGTCGGCATCCTGCCATGCTCCAATCACCGCCGTGTCGCCGGTGAGGACCACTGCATTACCGAATTCGTCGCCCGCGCTACCATCCGAAGCGGTGAGCTTGGCCTCCTGGCTCCAGGCCGATTCCTCGTAGCGGAACACATAGGCCGCGCCACAGGCGTCAGCGAGGTCATCGTCACGCCTGGCGCCGATCACGATCACTTCGCCGTCGATCGCGACAGACCAGCCGAAGTAGTCATACTGCGCCGCATCTTCCGCGGCCAGCGTGGCTTCCAGCACCCAACTCCCGCCGTCAAACTGGTACACGTATGCTACGCCGTTCCAGAGGTTGCCCTGGGGGGCACCGATGACGAGGCGGTCGCCGGAGATGGCGACGGCTTGCCCAAGGCGGTCCTCCGGGCCGCCGCCGGCCGGGATAAGCTTTTCGATTTCGGTCCATTCGCCGCCGTCGTACTCGAAGACGTACGCGGCGCCGGGACCATCGGCGAACGCACCGATCACGGCGAGGTTGCCCGCAACCGCCACGGAGCAGCCAAAGCAAGCGTAGGGCGTGGCATCCGAGGCGGTGAGCTTGACTTCTTCGACCCAATACTGATCGTTGAAGCTGTACACATACACCGAGCCGGCCTTGTGCCCGAGCTCATCGTCAAACGGGGCGCCCACCACGGCGACGCCGCCCGAGACGGCCACAGCCTGTCCCAGGCGATCCCAAGTGGTACCATCGGAAGCCAGGAGCTTGTCGAGCTCATGACCCACACAGTCGATTTCACACTCATCCGGAATGCCGTTGCTGTCGGCGTCCTGGGACGTGCCGGCGGCGAGATCACATACATCGGGCACCCCGTTCGCGTTGCAGTCGTCCGACTCGCAGACCGTCTCATCTCCCAAATAGATGCCGCCGGCCGAGACGCAGTCGGCGGCGGTCATGCCGTCCTGACAAAACGGCGGCTCCGGCCGGCAACAGGCCCCCGTTTGCGGATTGCTGCACGGCGGCGCCGCGGATAGGACGGACGCGACGAAGTCGGGTGGTACGCCGCCGCCGGCCGAGAGGCCGACCACCGAGTCGTTGGAGTCAACCTGAAGCCAACTCAAGCGAATGTCGCCGTTGAAATGCAGCTCGGCTTGGAAAGTGTTCGAGTTTCCCGTGTCGAGTTCGGGCACGCCCTCCCAGGTAACGGCGACAAGCTCGGCGGTCTGCTGCCAGCTTATGGTTCCACCCACCTCCGGGTTTAAGTCGTCAAACACGACGGAGACGCGCGGGGGGCCGAAGTGAGCCGGAAATGATTCGTCGTACGTACCGTCGCCGCCCCAGAAGGTCAGGTTGCCGTTGGCGTTGACGTAGAAGGTGTCGTACGAGGTGCCGTACAACGAAACCGGCGAACTGGGCGTGATGGGCTGCGAGCCGTCGTCCGTCAAGGTAATGATCGTCCCGCCGCTTGGGTCGATCGGCAGCTCGGTGATATTCGAGCCGCACATCGTGTAGAAATCATCGGAGCCGTCCGGCGAGAAGCTGAGCGAGAAGTACTCCAGGTTGAAAACAGTGCTGCTGAACTGCTCGGTGAAGTAGTCGAGCTGGAGCAGAGTCGTGAAAGTGAACACCTCCGAGAAGCCGCTCGTGCCGCAGCCGTTGTTGGCCCGCACGCGCCAGAAGTGCTGCGTATCCGACTCCAGGTACGTGCCGACCGCATGGCTCGGCTCGTTGACCGCCACGCTACAGACCAGGTTCAGGAAATCGGGGTCGGTCGCCACTTGCAGGTCATAATTCACCGCGTCGGCCACTTCTTGCCAGGTGAACGTCGGCATGCGTGTCACGTCGAGTTCGCCATTCGCTGGGCTCGTCAGCGTGACCGGCCCCGGCATCGTGGACGAAATGCTTAGAGCCACGGTCGTGATCCGTTCGTGCGTCGCCGAGGTGCCCGTGATCTCGATCGTGTACTCGCCTACCGAGCCGGCATCGAGGTTGCCGATAGTCATGACCGCGGTGAACGGCGGCGCGAGCGAGTTGGGGCTGAAGCCGACGGTGGCGTCGGCCGGCAAACTGGAGGCGGCCAGCGTGACCGGTTCGGTGAAATCGCCGACCTTCCCGACCTCGATGGCATACTGCGTCTCGACATCGGGCGGGGAGCACAGATCCCGCGCGTCCGGATCGGGGCCGAGAGAGAAACCGCGCGGCATCGGAATCGGCATGGAGGGGTCGCCGACCAGTTCGTACATCTCGAAGTAGTCGCGCGTGACGGGCGCGGTGGGACCGTGATACGCCAATAAGCGCATCAAGGCGGCGTTCCAGGCCGGGCCGATTTCCATGATGCCATCGAGGTGGATGGAGTCGAACAGGGACCACTCCAGATTCTGCGTCGCGATCCAGGGATCCTCGTCTGAGTAGATGAAATCCGTGGCCCCGATGTACACAACGCCGGCTTTGTCGTTCTGAATGGTCCACGTTTCGGCAAAGCACTCTTCCACGGAGAATTGGGCGGAGTTGCAACTTAAGGCGACCACGATGGGATACATGCCCACGTTGGTGAATTGCCGAACAGCCGGCCGCTCGAGGCTGAAACCCATCCAATGCGTCGCGTTGCTGTGGCCGTAGTAGATGACATAGCCGCTGCCGCCGTTGATGCTGGCGATTAGATCCAAGAGCGTCTTGCCGTAGGTCCGCATGTAGACCTTGTCAGAGGTATGGCCGTGCGGGTCCATGTAGGTGTCAATGACCCCATTGTGCGTGTCTTCGTCGCCGCATAGGTAGTCGGTGCCGGCGGGGAAGATCGCGCGCCCCGGATAATCCGGATCGACGTAGTTACCGCCTTGGACATACAAGGTCTTGGCGACGATGTTCTGAAGATGGGTTCCCGTGCGCACCGCAATGCGGCCGATTGCCATGTCCGGATACCAGTCGTCGCCCCCGTCCATACAAGCGTACGGCAGGTCGGTTTCCGGCGAACTGGCACCACCGCCGATCCAGAAGGGAATTGTGTCGCTGTCGCCGATCAGCACGAGATAGTCGGGCGCGTCGGGCGTACCCCACAGGTTGTTCAGGATATAGTCCCTGATCGTTTCTGTGCTGGTTCCCAGCGGGACGGTATACTTGTAGACATTATAGCCTTGCGCGGCCTTGGCGTCGTAAAACTGGTTGAAGGGGGTGGTATTGTCGAACACTTCGGCGACGACGATCAGGTAGTTTCCCGTTCCGCGCGCGGTTGAGCCGGCGGGCTGCCGCGGGTTGAGCAAGACGCCGTTCAGGGCCGTCAAGGGTCCCCGGCCGCCGTCGCGGCCGCCGTCGAAGCTCAGTTTGACGCCGATGTGGGGCCACACCGTCAGCGTGCCGGCGGAGGGGTTGTAGCTCAACGGGCGCACTTCGAGCAAGTAAAGCTGTTGTCCACGGACAATGCCCAGTTTCGTTATCGTCGCGCGCCGCGCGGGCAGCGGCTCGTTCGCGTCGTAAGCGCTTTGCTCGTAGCGGAAAGTCGCCTGCTCGAGCGCGCCGGGGCGCATACTGATCTGTGCTTGTACCGGCACGAGCGATTCGTGATAGCCGTTCACGGCCAGGTCAATGACCGAGCTGGGGCCTGGGCTGACGAGCAGATCAGCGCGCGCGTCCTGGTTGGTGGTGAAAAACTGTCGTACCACTGGCAGCGCGGGCTCACCGAGTTGGCCACTCAGGGGGGCTCGGGGCCAACCAACGAACAGGAACTCGCCTCCGCCGGCCTTCATGCGCGCGAGGCTCAAGCCGGCCACGTCCACCGTCGCGGCCAAACCGCTGTCGTTATACCACTCCACGCTGACCGCGGGAGCCTGGGGCGTTGCCTTCGCATCCGCGGATAAGCTGCCGTCAGGTGATACCGCCAACCAGGTCTCGGCCGCGGCTCCCGCCGCGAGCGTCAGGATCAGAGCGGCGGCGATCAGTGCGCGGTTTGAGGGTAGCAGGCGAATACGAAGAGCTTGCATTAAGGGTCTCCCTTGCTTCGATTCTCAGCTCTTCTCAAGAGTAATATACGCTGGTTTTACTCGGTTTCCCAGCAAAACCAGTCGGCGGCATTGCCGGTTCTTTCCCGTCGACACGAGGCCCGTGGCTCTACGGGCAGGTCGTATTCATGAGCGTGACGAGCGGGTCGATGTCCCTCCAATTCACGGTTTCATCGCCATTTACATCACAGTTCGAGAAGGGGCAAGTGGGCGAGCCGGGCAGGAACATGTCCTCCCAAGCCTGCTGGTTGTCGTTCATCCCGGCGACGAAAAAGTCAATGTCCCGCCAGCTAATCCAGTCATCGCAGTTGCAGTCGCCGGGGCAGTCTGTCGGCGAGGCCTGGGTTTCCAGGCAACTCTGGGTCGAGTAACCGGTTTCAACCAGTTCGGCGTTCCGCGCTTTTACCCGGAAACAATACTGCGTCCCATCGTCCAGACCCTGAATGGTGATCGTGCCCCAGGCCGAATCGGTCTGCCATGTGGCGGAGGCGCTCGGGTTGCCGGAAGAGTTTACGTACTTGCCGTTCCACGACGAATCGGAGGTCGCGGAGCAATAAATCGCGAACTCCGTGATCGAGGGGTTGTCACTTGGGTTCACAGCGAGGTCCATCGTGTCATAGGTCGCGTTACTCAGTGTGGGAGCGTCGGGCACACTGGCAAGCGTGTACTTGCTATTGGTCGAGCAGTAGCCGGTTGCGATGGAGTTCTGATTGCGGGCCCTGACCTTGTAGGTGTACTCCTTGTTGGGGGTCAGCCCGATCGACGTATCGGTGGTCGTTTGAACCCACGCATGAATACCGCCGTTGCCGCCGGCCGTCGTTGTGTTGAAATAGAGGCCGGAGGAGCCCACGGTCAGGTTGGTGAAGGTGCCGTCGGCATGGAGCTCGATGGAATTATTCGTGACGGTTCCGAAACTCAGCCCCGTGGGGATCTCAATGTACGTGGTCGTGCCCTCGGTCGGGGACCACCCGCCGACGTTGGGCGGGGAGACGCTGTCGCGGGCCTGGACCCCATAGCTTTGCAGGGTGTTGGGGATCGCGTTGTTGTCGGTATAGGTGCGGTCCGTGTTCCAGTTGCGGTGGTTCCCGTTGCTGGCCCAGAAGTAATACTCGATCGGCGGCGTGTTGTCCGTCGCCAACGTGGCGGTCATCCCGATCGACGTGGCGCTGATGACGTACGGCGAGGTTGCGAAAGTCATCGGATCGGGCTGGGGCGGGTTGGTGTCCACTCCGGTGCCGTAAATCGCGATGATCCCGTTGATGTCGTCGGAATGCAGCGAACGCTTCTTAGTCTCGCAATAGGTGGTGTAGCCGTACATCGTCTTTTCACTGTCGCTCCCGCCGTAGAGATCGAGCAGGCACAGGGTGTGGCCCAGCTCGTGCGTGGCGATGTTCCAAATGTCCATCGCGCTCGGGCAACCGCCGCTGCCTTCCCACCAGGTATAGTCGTCGTCATTAAAGCAGATATCGCTTTCCGTCATATTGCTGCCGGAGTACCAGTGGTAGTTGACCGCGACGTAGTCGCCGCCGCCCGGCGGATTCAGGCTGAAGAAGATGTCGTTCGAATAGTTGTAGGACACATAGTCATGGGTGGTCGTGCCGCCGTAGGTGAACGCGAAATCCGCCCCGGAATTGTTCCAACTGTTGAAACCGTTTTGAATCTCGGCGATTTGGTCGCTCGCGCTCCCGGCGGTACCGTCCACGCAATTCCCGTTGATCTTGTAGTCCTCGCCCATCGGGTTGGTCTTATAGGTCCAGTCATGGCCGCACAGGCCGTAGCGCGTGCCGCCGGCCGGAAGCTCGAAGTCACCCGTGTATGGCGCCGGGTCGGGCAGCACGACGCTGGGGGAGAGGGCCTGCTGAATCTCGCCCAGGAATTCGGGTAACGGCTGGAGCGAGTCAGCGATGATCCGGTCGCAGGAGGGATTCATCCGGGCTACCTGCTTGCCGTCTGTCAGGTAGGCGCCCTGGAAACACTGAACCAGGCGAATCTCGTTGTCCCCCAGGAACAGCAGCACGTGGTCGCCTTCCTCGAAGGCGGGCAGGACCGAAACGTTGAGCGTCATGTCGCCGACGGTTCCGCCGTCCATTTCCAGCACTTCGGTGCCGGTGCCGGAACCGACCAGGTACTGCTCCACGTTGACCACGATCCGGCTTTTGATCAAGGTGCGCTCTTCGTTCCAGAAGCTGGTGACCTCGACGACGTCGCCGATGATGATCTGTTGCGCCTCCGCCGTCAGGTCGGCGACGTCCTTGTACCGCACCAGGGCCGAAGCCGGGTCGGGGTTGAACGCGAACATCAGCACCAACATCCAAAAACTTGCCTTACCGATCCATTTCATTTGCAGTCTCCTTACGTTCATAATTGCTGTCTCGAAATCTTCTTCGACACGCCTCCTGGTGCTCTGTCACGCATCGCTTGATGGGTGGCACGGCTGTGTCAGCCGTGTACAAGTCGCAGGTATTCACGGCCGACACGGCCGTGCCACCCATCCGCTTTTTCCATCATTCCACGTGTCAAAGAGCACTAGTCATCTTCCTGTTCGGACGCGATCGGCGCCGGGAGGATCGGCGGCCGGTCTTGCGCCTTTTGCTTCTTCTCGATCTCGATCTGCTCGACCAGAATGCTCGGGGAGACGGCCGAGACCGGCACCGAGCCCGACTCCGCTCCACAAATACCGTTGAATACCTCGGAATCGTCGCCGGTACACAGGATGCACGAGAAGCTGGTGAGCGGCGTGCCGACAATATCGACCCCGCGGACCAACTCGTCCGGACGACCGTCGGTATAGATGCGATAAACCAGGATCGGCCGGACCTTGAAGGACTGGGGCAGCCAACGTTGCGTCATGGTGAAGCCGCCGGAGATGTCCGAGAAGAGCAGACCAAACTCCTTGTCCTGTTTCTTGCACTCGTCGATCAGCATCTCACGCAGCTTTTCGAAGGGCACCTGCTTGGTGGACTCGACGATGAGGTTGCCCTGGCGGGCGACGACTTTCAAGCCGGGTTGCCGCCGGCCGTGGCCGTTCGATTTATTGATCCCGCGGGTGGGCGAACGTGACATGAGGAAGGTCTTGAGCACGCCGTCCTCGACGATCCGCGCGGGCTGGCCGGGGACGCACTCGTCGTCGAATTCATAGAACCCGTTGAGGTCCACGCCGTTGAAGGAGCGCTGCGAGGGGTCGTCCACGATACTGAGAAACGTGGGCAGAATCTCCTGCCCGAGCTTTTTGGCGAAGGTCTGGCCCTCCTCGACGTCCTTCTGGCGGTGGCCCTCGATGCGGTGGCCGAAGATTTCGTGGAAAAAGACCCCGCTGGCCCGGTGCATCAGAATCGCCGGCCCGGTGTACGGGTCCACGATGGGGGCTTCCCGCAGCGCGAGAATCTCCGCGATCACCCGCTCGATCGCCGCCAGCACTTCCTCATCGCTCGGCAGCCCGTCGAGCGTGTGGGCGTCGAACGAGGTGTACTGCATCAGCTCCATGCCGTCTTCGGCGATCGTGGAGGCCAGGACGCCGATCCGCCACCAGCCGCGGCCGAATTGCAGCTTGCTGCCTTCGGAATTGACCGCCAAGTGGTTGGTCACGTTTCCGCTGAGAGAAACGCGGGAACTGAAGATCTGTGGATGCTCGCGGAAGCGGCGGGAAAGCGCGCGGATCCGTTCGACGAGCTGCTCCCGGTCGCAGGTCTGCGTGACCCACGGGCCCACGTGTACGCTGGGCTCCTCGCGCGAGAAGTCGTCGGAGGGGTCCTCCTCTTCCACCTTGACCTTCAGGTTGGCCTTGACCTGGGCCAGGCGTTTGACGGCGGCTTTGAACTCTTCGTCGGTCTTGAGCCAGAGGACGTGCCGCGTGGCGACCGGGTCATCGTCCAGCGGCAGCAGGGTAAAGCCGCCCCAGCGTTCGTAGCCGCCGAAGAACCCCCCGCCCCGGATTTGACGCGTGCTGTCCAGGGCATAGTCCCCGCAACGGGCGTCCACGTCCAACTGGCGGGTGTGGCTGACACGGTCTGCCGTCAAGGCCCCCAGCGTGGCGGAAATGTTAATGTCCTGCTCGTCGGTGACGGCGTACTGGAGGAAATACGGCTTGGTGCCGTTCGGGCCGACCAGCTTCTCCATCGACAAATCGAGCTCGCTCTGCATGATTGCGAGCAGGGCGTGCTCGTCGGCGGCCAGCCCCACGCCAGGCAGGATTAGCAGGAGTAGCACACTCCACGCCGCCGGCCCGCGAAATCGCCTCGTGAATCGTTGCTGTCTTGTCATGGTGTCTCCCTCATTTTCACACGTCTGACCACTCGAAACCACGCCGGATTGTACCCGCAACGGCGTTGCCGGGCTACACCGGCCCCACGGTCGACCCTCTAGCTCGTAATGATTGACAGTTTGCCGCGATTCCGCAACCGGGTTAGGGATCATTACCGAGAGAGGCGCGAGCCCTGGGAATATGACGATGCGTGATTCGGCGACAGGGAAGAGCCGCGGGCTTCAGCCCGCGCGGCCCTGCGAGCGCCAGGGTGGCGCAGAATCGCGCACTCTCATAGAGCCGCGGCGGGGCGAAGGATTAAAACCCAGGGCGCCAGCCCTGGGTTCACTTTAGCTAGTCAGCGAAAGGAAGGTGAGCCTATGTATGACACGGAACTAACCGTATCATACCCGTTGGTCATTAGGGCAGGTCTTGAGGGGCTGGATTTCAATGGGCTAGCAGTCTGTCGGACTTAGCCGTTTTGGGGTCTTCGATGCCCCTCTTTGGTGTCTGGGCCCTGGGGTATCGACACATATGGGCGCGCTCCCATGGTGTTTTCGAACCCAAAGTCCGACAGACTGCTAGCGCGGCGCTTGGAGACCGGAGCACGCGATGTCGACCGCGCTGGCCCGGAGCACGCGAGAAAAACGGACAAAAGGTCTGCGCCACAATCGGCCAACCGGCGTCATCATGAATGAAGAGAGTCGTCCAGGCGCTATTCCGTCTACAAGCGGGATAATTGAGCCCGACGGCGCGTAGCTCGTCCAAGTGAGGTTCTTCTATGAGCAGAGATACACAATCCCCCAGTACGCAGCCGGCGGACCTGACGCCGTCGCTGGTGGCCCGGCTGCGGAGGGGGGACACTACGGCGGGAGGACTGTTGGAAGAACTGTACCGCCGAGCCATGGTGCGGTTCTGCCGGGGCTATCTGGGCAATGCCGAGGAGGCCGAGGACGCCGTTCAGGAGGTGTTTTTCAGGGTTCTGCGGGCAGAGAAGGTACCCGATAACTTCCGGGCCTGGTTGTACAAGATCGCCCGCAACTACTGTATCAGTGTGCTCCGGGCCCGCGCCCGGCGACACGATCGCCAAGACCTGCCGCCGGCCTCACGCATCTCGGCGGGACAGACGGGTAACCTGACGCGTGTCATTAAGCAGGAGTTGCGGGCGCAGCTCGTTCACCTGGTCAACGCCCTGCCGCAAATCCAGCGTGAGGTTCTCATACTGCGGTATGGCGAGGAGCTCTCGCGCGCGGAGATCGCCTACGTGCTGGACATCCCGGAGTCGCTGGTCAAGTCGCGCCTCTTTGAGGGACTCAAGAAGCTGCGTGAGCACACCTCGCTGCTGGAAGATCATCCTTGACATAACTCACGGGGGGATAGATGCTAGTACTCTGTCACGCATCGCTTGATGGGTGGCACGGCTGTGTCAGCCGTGTACAAGTCGCAGGTATTCACGGCCGACACGGCCGTGCCACCCATCAACGCAACGTTGACAGAGCACTAGCCGCGACCGTGCAAACAGGCTAGATTCCTCCGTTGTCCGCCCGCGGCGGACTCGCCGGAATGACGGCTCCGCGACTTGGCACCGGACAACGTTCCAACACGCTGCTGGTATGACGTTCTAATACACTGCTGGTATGACGGAGACCCACGATGAGCATACCTCAAAGAAACGCCGTGCTTTTCATTGCCGCCGCGCTCCTGACGTGCGGCGTGAGCCCGGGCCGGGCGGCTCCGGGAGACGTGCGGGGCTCGTTCGAGGCCCCCTGCAAGTACCCCGCCGGCCTGGCCTGCGACGGGGCACACCTGTTCGTGCTCGATTGGCGGGAGGCGAAAATCCATCAGCTCGCGCTGGCCGACGGGAAGCTCGAACGGACCTTCGACGCGCCCACGCTGAAGCCGCACGGGCTCACCTACGGCGACGGGAAGCTGTTCGTTTCAGACGATCAGAGAGGCTGGGTGTATGTTCTGAATATCGAGACGGGGCTCGTGGAAAACTCGTTCGAAGGGCCGGGCTCGCGGACGACCGGGCTGGCCTGGGCCGGTGACGCGCTTTTTCTCCTGGAGCGGAAATCGCGGCAGATTTACAAGGTGCTGCCGACCGACGGGACGATCCTGGCCTATTTCCCCGTGCCGAATCGTACTTGCACTTGCCTGGCGTACGATGGCAAATACCTGTGGGTCTCCGATCGCATCAAGGATGAGCTGTACCGCGTCGAGCCGGAGACCGGCTTGGTGCTGGGTATTCTCGACTCGCCGGGGCCCTATCCGGCGGGGCTGGCCTGGAGCGACGGAACACTGTGGAACGTGGATTTCCAACGCCGGAAGATATACCAGCTTGTTATCGAGGACGAGCAGAAGTATCGGCTGACGGACACCCGTGAGGCCCGCGTCGAATACCTCTGGGCGCTGTACAACTACGGTCCCGGCGAGGTGCGGAATTTGGTCGTCAATCTCGCTCTGCCGGAGAATCTGCCGGGGCAGGAATTGCTCTCTGATATTGAATACTCGCTACCGCCCTCGAATTTGGCGACGGATCGCTGGGGGCAGCGTTGCGCCCTGTTCAAGATCGACGCGGTGCCGGGTGGCAGCCGCCGGTCGCTCGGGTACAGCGTGAACGTCAAGGTATCCGCTATTCGCTATTTAATCGACCCGGAGCAGACGGGCACGCTCGACGACATCCCGGCGGAGATTCGGACGGCCTACACGGTGGACGGCTCGCGCTATCGCATCAATACGCCGTACATTCAGGAGCGGGCGAAGAAGGCCGTCGGCGACGAGAGGAATCCGTATTGGATCGCCCGCAAGATATACAATTATCTGATTGAGCACATCGAGTATGAGATGGTCGGGGGGTGGGACGTGCCGGAGGTGGTGCTCAAGCGCGGGACGGGCTCGTGCTCGGAATACACGTTTGCGTTCATCGCGTTGTGCCGGGCGGCGGGATTGCCGGCGCGGTATCAGGGCAGCGTGGTCGTCCGCAGCGACGACGCCAGCATCGACGACGCCTTCCACCGCTGGGCCGAGATCTATCTGCCGAACTACGGCTGGATTCCCGTGGACGCGAGCCGGGGTGACGCGAAATCGCCCGCCGACCAGGCCCGCGGCATCGGCGAGTTGGCGAACCGCTTCCTGATCACCACCCGCGGCGGCGGCGATTCCGAGTACCTGGCGTGGAGTTACAACTCGTTCGCGCGGTACCAGGCCACGGGCTATTGCAAGATAGAAGAAGAGAACCTCGGCTTCTGGGAGCCGCTGAAGGGGGAGGAGAAATAAACGCCTGCCATCGAGACCAAGTCCCCGGCTCAATGCCGGTTGGAGTAGTTATCCAACGGACTGCTAAAGCCCGCGGCTCTTCACGACGTGTTTTGCAGGATGCTTTTTCCTCCTACTCGCTACTCGCTACTCACTACTCGCCGCGGTGCAAGGCGGCTTTCTCGGCCGAAGAGAGCTCGGCGTACAAGAGCAGGTTACGCAGAATCCGCAGCGTGCTCTCGGGCTCGTAGCCGGCGAGGCTGAAGACCTGTGTGCCGAGCAGGCTGGCGCTGAGATCCAAGGGCGTGTAGATCACCGAAAACCGACGTCGCGAGCCAAACGTCTTCAGACGCGGGTACTTGCGTCCGGCCCCCTCGGAATGAGCCGCCCGACGATAACTCGTCCCCGCCAAATCCACCGCATCCTCAACGCCGACCCCGGTGAGAAGAAACGAGTCCGGCGGCAAGACCCGCGGCTCGTCCCGCAATATCTCCCGAAGCTGCTCATCAAGCGCCTTGATGAACTCGCGCGAACCGCCCGCCGCATCCGCCAGCAGCGTGCCCCCCCCGTTGAGGAATCGCCGCAAGCCTTTCATTTCGTCCGTGGTGAACTCGAAGCTTTCCGTTCCGGTGATGTACGCGGCGCGGAAATCTTTGATCGCCGCGGAGTCAAAAGTCACGCCGGAGGTGACGAGCAGCCGCGTGGCGGTCTCGTTGTGCATGTAGCGCGCCAGCCGCGTCCACCCGTACGGCTCCACGTCCCACTTTCCGTCATACTTGACGCGGGCCAGGTTGATCGTCCGCTCGATCTCCGTTTCCCGGAGCGCGATGTACGGCGTTTGCAACCGACTGCGAATGGTCGTCTTGTCGGTCGCGTACAGATAAACGTTGGAGCCGATCTGAAAGTCCAGCTCGCCCTTCCCGCGGACCGCGTACTTGTTCCAGGCCTCGGCGAGGTCGCGGGTCGAAAACAGCATCAGCGTCCGCACCCCATTGTTCACCTCCAGCATCACCGGCGGATTATCGATCGGAAACGACACCTCGCCGGTGAACAGCGGATGCTCGTCGGGCAGGGGACGCAGCGCGAATTCCGGAAACGCCTGCTTGGCAAGCTTCTCAAACGCCCGGCGGAACTTGTCGCTGTCCTTGCCCGCCACGGCAAAGAGCAACCCTCCGCGCTGGCAGTACTCGCGGACCTTCTGCACCTCGACTTCGTTGAACTCCCAGGTGGACTCCCCATACATGTACAGCACAGGGGCATCCATCAAATCTTCGATCGGCCCTTCGAGGCGGACAATCTGCCAGTTCAGCAGGCGCTCGAAGGTGTGCCCCACATACCGCGTCAGCCCCGCCACGTCCCGCAACCTGTTGTTCCAGTCCGCCTGGTGCTGGAGCTTGTTGAACAGCAGCGGCGCGCGGCCGTGGCACAAGAACATCAACGCGAAGGTGGTATTACGCAGCTCGTTCATTTGCCCGCCGGTAGACCGCCACTGCCCGTCCGGCTTTTGCGTGTCGAGCAGGAAGGTCGCCCCCTCGCGGAACCAATCTTTGTCGCGGAAGTACTTGTACCCGCTGGCCCGGCCGGCGCGTTCGACGCCGTAGAGGTAGTAAAACTTCCACGTTGACTGGCCGCCGGGGTTCTCGGGGGTGTATTCACGTCCCAACCAGTTCAGAGCCGCTTCTAATGCGGACAACAGGCCCGGGGCCTCCTTGGGGCGGGCGGCGTAGCGCTGGTCGAGCACGACGAACAGCGACGCGAGCCCCGCCGCCGTCATGCTCCCCGTGCTTTTCTCGTTTTCCTTGTATCCCCACCCGCCGTCATGGTTCTGGCAGCTCAGCCAGTGTTCGCCGACGATCTCCCAGTACCAATCGGGCACTTTCAGCCCGGCCTCGGCCGCCATCCACACCCCCAGCACGCCGTACTGGCTGACGGAGTTGTCCCAGCGGCCCTTTTTGCGTCCTTCGCGGGGCGGGGTGTAGTTGTAACAGCCGGGGTGCTCCGACTCACGCGGCCAGACCGCCTTCAGTAGCCACTGTAAGTCGGCCTCCAGGAGGGACTTATACGCTCCGCCGGGGACGATCGCCAGGGCGTGGGCGCGGGTCCCGTAGGCGTAGGTCCCATTGAGCTTCTGGAGCATGAGCCATTCGAGCGAGCGGGCCAAAAACTCCTCGCGCGGATCCTCGTCGGCGTAGAGCAATGAAAGCACCGCCAGGCCGCTGTTTCCCGCCCAGTCCCTGTCCTTGGGGTTGTCGAGCCGTTGCCAGTGACCCTCTTCGTTGCGCTGAGACTTGATCCAAGCCACGGCCCGCTGGATTGCTGCATCGACGTTTTGGTCAGTCACGATCGAGTCGTCGGCTCGTGACGGGGCTCCGTAACCAAGCCCGGCGATTATCGCCATCGTCAGTGCAACGGATATGATACTGCCCGACTGTCCGAGAAAGCGTGCCCTGGCAGCGTGCCTGGGAGAATCCTCGGGCGGTGTCGCAGTTGGCCGTTTGCGTCCCGTGCCAAGGCGGCCTAGAATCAAAAGGTTCAAAGGTCGCATATTTGTCTCGTCCCCTTTCATCGCAGGAGTATCTCCGTTGGCGGACGGCTTAGAAGATAGCCAATTCGGGCGATTCGTGGTAGAGCGCCAACTCGTGACCCCGGAAGAGGTCCGCGTCGCCACCGAGCAACAACAGCGGTTCGCTTCCGGCGCAACCCCGCGCCCGCTGAGCGAAATCCTGATCGATCTCGGTTTCCTGACCCGCACGCAACTCCAACGCCTCCAGGGCACCAGCGAGGACTCCGGCGGCCGCCCGGCCCAGCAATTGCCCGGCTACCAGCTTCTCAACAAGTGCGGGGCCGGCGCGATGGCGGTGGTGTACCGTGCCCGGCAACTCAGCCTCGACCGGATCGTCGCCGTCAAGGTCCTGCCCAAGCGGCTCAGCCGGAACGCGGAGTTCGTGGAGCGCTTTTATCAGGAGGGGCGGGCCGCCGCCAAACTGAACCACAACAACATCGTGCAGGCGATCGACGTCGGTGAGGCCAACGGCTTCCACTACTTCGTGATGGAGTTTGTCGAGGGCTGCACCGTCTACGATGAGTTGGCGGACGGCAAAGTCTATAGCGAGGCGGAAGCGATCGAGTTGATCAGCCAGATCACCCGCGCCCTGCTTCACTCCCACGAGCGCGGCTTCATCCACCGCGATGTCAAGCCCAAGAATATCATGCTCACCCGGGACCGCGTCGCCAAGCTGGCGGACATGGGCCTGGCGCGCGAAACCACCGACCTGCAAGCCGCCATGGCCGAGGCCGGCCGCGCGTACGGCACGCCCTATTACATTAGTCCGGAGCAGGTTCGCGGCGAGGTCGACATCGACCATCGGGCCGACCTGTACTCGCTCGGGGCAACGTTCTACCACATGGTTACCGGCCGCGTCCCGTTCGAGGCGGCCACTCCGGCGGCGGTCATGCACAAACACCTGAAGGAACCGCTCACGCCCCCGGATCACCTCAATACAAGCCTGACCTCCGGCTGCGGGACGATGATCGAGATGCTGTTGGCCAAGGACCGTGAACAGCGCTACGCCGCCGCCCGCGAGTTGCTGGTGGATCTCCAGTTGCTGGCGGCCAACGAGCCCCCGAAGTACGCTCAACCGGTTGTGGACGAGGATGTTTTCGAGACCCTCTCCACGGGCGAGGCGGTCGTGACCGAGGATGAACCCAGCCGGGTCGGCCGGATCCCCGCACATACTCCGGACGCCGATTCCGGTTCGCTACCCACCCTGACCATCATCCTGGGCGTGCTCGCCGGCCTGAGCCTGCTGGTGAACGCCATCCAATGGGCCACGGGGTAAAAGGCAATTCACAGGTTGTAAAGCCGACGCTTATCCGCGAAACCTGTTTGGACCTGGTGTACTTCCCGTTAAAATGAATGCATAACTGGGCTTTATCTGTATCGACGCACTTGTCTACCGACTGGTGTTCGGCAGCCGCTCCGATACAATCAGACCAATACGCTTAAGAATCGGACTAAGAGTTCAGCCGTTTGCAACAGCTATCAGCAATGTGAGCATTCAGTGGTTAGTAAGCAGCGCTCAGCCAAAAAGTCGAGCGTTGGACGGCCGCATGTCACAAATTACGTGTTATTTACCACCACGAAGAGCACGAAGTACACGAAGTTATGGGAAGTGTGTCACTTAATGTGGCCTGCTCGTGTAAGCC
>JAGMDK010000003.1 GCA_023128695.1 Phycisphaerae bacterium | reverse complement strand
GACACGGCCGTGCCACCCATCGCGCGGGCCTTCGCACACCGAACTGGCGCGAAAGTACGCACGGTCATCTAGTGCCGCGGCGTCAAGTGGAACGTAGCATGGGTCGCGGGAGCCGGGGGCTTCGACAACTGGCGGCCCTGCTCCTGGCGGGGCTCGCCGTGCAGTTCGGGGCCGGGCAGACAAAAGATCAGGAGGCGGCGGGGGAACCGAACTCGCCGTCACTGACTCTGGACGTGCTCGAGGATTTCCTCGGACAGGTCACGGAACTCATCGGAGGACAGGTGCCCGGGCAGCCTCCTCAGGCCCCCGTCACGCCGAAACCGGAGACCGCGCGGGGCAACTCGCACGGGATCGGGGAAGTTACCCAGTTGGAAACCGGCCTGCTGGACGTCCACGTGCGTGACATGGAGATCGCCACGGTGCTGGAGATGCTGAGTTATCAGGCCAACGCGAACATCGTGACCAGCACCAGCGTCAGCGGGCGGATTTCAGCCAATCTCTATTCCGTCACGCTCGAACAGGCTCTGGACGCCATTCTGACCCCAAACCAGTATGCCTTCCGTGACTCCGGCAACACGGTCTTCGTCGGTACCAAAGAAGAGCTCGCGGCCCTGCGGCCGCCGCCGGTCACACAGGTCTTCCGCTTGCGCTATATCAGCCCGGCGGAAGCCGCGACGGCGGCCAAGGCGGCCTTGGGCGCGGATGCGAATGTGGTCAAAGGCGGCGGCGAGTCCGAGGAGGGCGGCAGCAAGGGCCAGGAGGAGATGAGCATGGGCGCCGCCGGCGTTGATTACCTGATCGTGACCGACTACCCGCAGCGCCTGGCCGTGGTAGAGCAACTGCTCGCCGAGATCGACCAGCGCCCCCGGCAGGTCTTGATCGAGGCCACGGTGCTGCGGGCCACCCTCAGTGAGACAAACCAGTTCGGGATCGACTTCTCGATGCTCGGCGGGGTTGACTTCGAGAACGTGGGCAGTGCCAGCCACGCCTCGGCGGACCTCGCGACCGGCCTCCTGCCCAGTGCCCAGTTGCAGGACACCACCTTCAATATCAACACCAACTTTACCGGAGCCGTAAATGCCGGCGGGTTCACCTTCGGTCTGATCAAGGACAGTATCGCGGGCTTCGTCCGCGCCCTGGAAGAAATCACCGACGTGGTCGTGGTCGCCAACCCGAAGATCGTCGCGCTCAACAAGCAGCCGGGGGAAGTCATCGTCGGCCGCCGCGACGGATATATCACCACCACCGTCACGGAGACGGCGGCCATTCAGACGGTCGAGTTTCTCGAAACCGGGACGCAGATCAAGTTTCGCCCGGTGATCAACGACGACGGGACGGTCCGGCTGTCCGTCCATCCCAAAGACAGCAACGGCGGGCTGTCGGCGGCCAATCTCCCCTTTGAGGAGACGACCGAGGCGCACGCCAACATCCTGGTGGACGATGGGAACACAATACTGATCGGGGGCCTGTTCCGCGAACGGACCGTGAACTCCAAGAGCCAGTTGCCGGTGCTGGGAGACATCCCGCTCGCGGGCCTGCTGTTCGGCAATCGGAACGATCAGACGATTCGCGAAGAGGTGATCATTCTCCTGACCGTGCACATCCTCAAGGAAACCGAGCAGGAGCAGAGTTACTACCGGGAATTGCTGGAGGATGTCGAGCGCATCCGGGTCGGCAGCCGCCGCGGCCTGGTGGGCACGGGCCGCGAGCGCCTGGCGCAAGCCTACTTTCACGAGGCGCTGGCGCGGCTTGAGCAGGACGATCGCAAGCTGGCCCTGTTGAATCTCCGCATGACGTTGAACAACCAGCCCAAGCACCTGGCGGCGCTCAAGCTGCTGGAGCGCCTGCTCGACGAGCGTATGTGGGACGATGAAGGGACGCGCATGCGCACCTTTATTTGGGAAATGATCCAACCGGAGCCGCTGCCCGAGCACACCCCTGCCCAGCCGATGTTCGGCCGCCCCTCGGCGGACGCGGAGGTATTCCTACCGGCTGCCGACCCCGCGCAAGGCACGCCGCCATGAACTTCGCCATCCACAGACTAGTGCTCTGTCAAGCATCGCTT
>JAGMDK010000299.1 GCA_023128695.1 Phycisphaerae bacterium | reverse complement strand
ACCCACTTTCCTGACGCCCACCCGACCGAGCAGGCCAACATAGGTGCCTCATCCGCCCAGCGCGCGGCCCGCAGGCTGCTGCTGCTGGCTTTGGGAGGGCTGCTCCTGCTGTGGCTCGCTACGGAACTCGAATTGTCCCGGCATTGGGAAGAACTCGCGCCGGAGAACCCGACCGCGATCTTGTTATGGCTACGCGGCGGAATGGGACTGCTAATCATGATTTTGGTCGGGGGGCTGGAACTCGCGCGCAGCCGCGCACGAACGCGGCAAGTTGTAGCGGTCGCCCTGCTGCCCGGTTTGATGCTCTCGGTCGCGTTGGTCCAGCCTTTCGTTCTGGCTGCGCTGCCGCTCCCGATCCCGATGTGCAAGCCCCTCCACTTAGTCGACCGGCACCTGGCACACCGGGCGGCGGTCGAGTGGATACGCGCACGTGGCGTCGGAAACAACCACATCGTGACCACCTCGCCGTGGTTTGACGAGTTTCTAGATCGCTGCGAAGCACCCTTCGGGCCGGGCGCGCTCCAGCGGATAGGACGCATGTCGCCGGGCGATATCCTCCTCTGGGATTCGCGCTTGTGTTTCGTGCCGCTGGACATCCTGGGCGGGGATGAAGCCCGAGAGCGTTATGGTCTGGTTGAGGTCTGGCGCCGCAGCGGCGGGCCGGCCTACAACGCCTATTGCGTTATCATTTTTGAGAAGCTGACGCGGTAGGCAACATTTTCAGGCGAAAGTGCCAGCGGGAGCAAAAGTAAGCTTGACCCCGGCTTGGATATGCGACCATACTTTTCATTGCGTCATAACGGCAAGGCCAAGCACATCCGTTCGGAAACGAAACGCCGATGCTCCAGAGCGAAGAGAGACTTAGAATTCTCGTTGAGGGGATCGATGATGCACTCTTCGTTTACGATACCGCCGGCCGCATTCTGGACTGCAACGAGTCCGCTTGTAGTTGGCTGGGCCATACGCGGGAAGAGCTGCTGGCCCTGCGGATCCAGGACATCGACGCCCCCGCGCTGGCCAAGGGGTTCGAAGAGCGCTTGCGGCGTCAGTTCGCGCACGGACGCTATTCCTACGAGGGATTACACGTCACCAAGGACGGCCGCCGAATACCGGTCCACATCAACACGACCGTGATCGATTACCAAGGTGACAAGGCCATTCTGGCTGTCGTCCGCGACATCACCGATCGCAAACGGGCCGAAGATGAGAAGAGGGAGCTGGAGTCGCGCCTGCGCCGCGCCCAGAAGATGGAAGCTATCGGGCAACTCGTCGGTGGCGTGGCCCACGACTTCAACAACATCCTCACCGCCATCATGGGCAATGTTGAGTTGCTGCGCGGCCATTTGAGTCAGGAACTGATGGGTGACGACCCGCGTTTGATCCACCTGGACCAGATCGAGCAGGCCTCGTTGCGGGCCGCGTCACTTACCCGCCAGATGCTCGCCTTCAGCCGCCGACAGGCCGTCAAACGCGAGATACTCAACCTCAACCACATCCTGACCGAGATGGAGAAGATGCTTCGGCGGCTGATCAGCAAAGACATCCTCTTGGAGTTGAAGCTTGCCTCTGATTTGGCGTTGGTGCATGCCGACGCCGGTCAGATTGAACAGGTCGTCATGAACCTGGTCGTCAACGCCCGCGACGCGATGCCGGACGGCGGCCGCCTGACACTGGAGACGAAAAACGCTCCGCTGGGGGACTCCTATGTTGTGCGGCATTCCGAAGCCTGCCCGGGGCCGCTTGTTTTGCTCACCGCCACTGACACGGGCTGCGGGATGAGCACAGAGACTCTTGAGCGGATCTTCGAGCCGTTCTTTACCACTAAACCGAACCATCTAGGCACCGGTCTGGGGCTGGCGACGGTGTACGGGATCGTCAAGCAGATGGAAGGCCACATCAAGGTGGCCAGCGAGCTAGAGCACGGCACGACTTTTGAGATTTATCTGCCCGCCGTTGATGCGGAGGCGTCTCGGCCGAGCCCCGACCTCCCCGGGGATCCAAGCCTGATCGGCAGCGAGACGGTTCTCGTGTGCGAAGATGAAGAAGCGGTCCGCGAACTGGCTGCCCGGTTCCTGCAAGGGGCCGGATACACAGTTCTGACCGCCGAGACGGCTGTCCAAGCCATTAAAATATCCGCCGCTCACACCACTCCAATTCATCTTTTGGTGACCGACCTCATCCTGCCGGATATGAATGGCAAGAAGCTGGCCGATACTCTGCACGCCACAAACCCGCACTTGAAGACGCTTTTTGTCTCGGGGTACACACCAGACGTCATCGCCTACCACGGCGTGTCGGCGGCTGGGGCGGACCTGCTGGAGAAGCCGTTCAATCGGCGGGGCTTGCTCCAACGCGTGCGGTCGGCGTTGCAGATGAGGTAAAGTGAACCCCCGACGATCGTCCAGCAGCTCCGCCCGAATGCGAAGTGCAATTCGAATAAAGAATGGGGTGTAACTAAAAATCGTGGCCGCGGAACTGGGGATATCATCTCAAATAACCGTTTATTGAGTGCTCTGATGTCGTTAGTTATTGGTTGTTAGTTGTTAGAATGCGCGGCCTTCGGCCGCCGCGAATGACGCGATCGGGCAACGGCGCG